>JACQMB010000145.1 GCA_016203765.1 Deltaproteobacteria bacterium | reverse complement strand
ATGATCAGAAATTTATCTTTTTCCCGGCACCATGCCTTTCTCTTTTTTGGATCGTTTTCCAGAATGCGGGTGCCTCTTCCGATCATTTGCCAAAATTTAACGAAAGAATAGACCGGCTTGGCGAAAACCAAATTGACTATTTCCAGAACATCAACTCCGGTATCCAACATATCAACGGATATGGCAACGCGGGGCATATCCTTGGTCTTAAATTGTTCCAACAAACCGCCTTTTCCATAAACACGGGAATCTTCAGAAACAAGAACACGGGCCAGTTTCCCCATATGTTCGGGATACATTTTATCAAAAATGTCTTGCAACCTTCTGGCATGGGCCTTTGACATGGCGAAAATGATGCTTTTTCCCGGCAATGTTCCCGTTCCATCTTTGATCGACTCCTCCATGAATTCTCTAACGATCAGGGCATTGGTGCCGGCATTGGTGACTTTTCGTTCCAGGTCGGTTCCCTCAAAGTCGATCTCTTCAAGTTCCCATCCCTCTTCAAGAAGTTTAGTTTGCAAGTCTTCGGGAAGTTCTTTACCGCGAATTCCCTTGATTTGGAATTTTGTCCTGACATTGAGCACCTCAAAATCGCATAAATAGGGAGGTTTGTGCGAGATCGCTTCCTCAAATGTGTAGGCGGATGTAGGTTCGTGCATCGGACAGTCAAAAAGGTTAAATGTGTCAAAATCAACATGGTCCTTGGGTGTGGCCGTTAAGCCGATTTTAATGCCGTGAAAATAATTTAAGACATTTTTATAAACATTGTAGATGCTTCGATGACTTTCATCCGCAACGATGACGTCGAAAAAATACGGTGATAACCACGGATCGGTTTTCCTATCCGATTGAATGAGATTGAGCATGGAAGGATAGGTGGTTACATAAATTCTTCTGTTTTTTACAAAATTCCTATCTTCCATTGTGGGCCATCGCGGCTCGCTGGGCATAAAGTCCTTAAAGGTATTCAGAGCCTGCTCTTGCAGGGCTATTCGGTCGACCAAAAACAAAATTCGCTTGGCCCATTTCGCCCGCATGAGTAATTCACAAAGAGCGACGGACACCCTCGTTTTGCCTGTTCCCGTTGCCATCACAAGAAGAAATTTTTTCTTTTTCTTCTCAAGGTCCTCCAGAACAGAACGAATAGCGGCTATCTGATAGGCCCTCTCAACGATTGTTGTGTTAATCATTTCGACCGAAAGAGGATTTCTTGATGCCCGCCGTTGGGCCAGCCATTCAAGATCATCTCGGCTTGGAAAACCATAAACCCTGACCGGCGGGTAGAAGTCCGATTCCCAAAAATAAATATCATAACCGTTTGTGTAAAAAATGAAGGGGATGGGTCCTCCGTGAATTTTTTGGAGCAGCTGTGCGTATTGGAACGCTTGTTCCTGACCCAATTGTGCGTCTCTGGACGTTTTTTTGGCTTCAATAACCGCAATCGGCTTGCTGTTGTGAAGCAGGCCGTAATCAACAAAACGATGACCTTCATAAGGCGTTTTTGGTTCGGCAACTTTTGGGAAACCTGCCTGTTCCAGACTGATATCGAGCTCCTCGATAACTTGAGATTTGTCCTTGATAGTCCAGCCGGCTGCTTCAATCTTTTTATCAATCAGATCTTGCCTGGTTTTGGCTTCGGTGCGATTCATAGCGGGCGACTTTTTAATCCAAATACTCTTTGAGGCTTCTATATTGTGAGCCGGCAATGATGATATGGTCCAAAGGAATTATATCCACGGCACGGCACGCCTTTGCCAATTTGATAGTAATTTCTTTGTCGTGTTGCGTGGGTTCAAGAGATCCTGAAGGATGGTTATGGGCAAAGATGACACCGGTTGCGCTCTGTTCCAAAGCGCGTTGAACAACCTCCCGAGGATAGACCATAGCCTGGTCGGCTGTTCCCTCAAAAACATTTTCAACGCCAAGCACACAATTGGCATTATTCAGGTAGATCACCTTAAAAACCTCTTTCTTCAAATCTTTCATGGTGTTTGTCAGATAATTTACAACCTCTTCCGGAGAATTTACTGCATTTTTGCCAATAATTTTGGCATTCAGGATTCTTTTGATTATTTCTTTTAAGGACAAGAGTATGGAAATTTTCGCCGGTCCCAGTCCCTTAAACTTTCCCAATTCTTTCTCGGAAGCATTGACCAAACCAGACAATCCCCCAAGAGTGGCCAAAAGATTGCGGGCCAGGGATACGGCATTTTCACCCTCGTTGCCCGTCCTTAGCAAAATGGCAACGAGGTTGGCATCGGATAAAGCCGAAGGCCCTCTACTTAAAAGCATTTCACGGGGGCGCTCACTTTCAGGCCAGTCACGGATTGTTATGTTTTCCGACATTGATTTGCCCCTTAAACCCCAAATCCCCCATAAGATCAAGGGTTCAGGCATTGGGGTTGAGTTTTCTACACTTCCACCCCCCCCTCTCTCCGATACCCACAAAACTCACACTCCGCATTTGGCTCCGGCAGAGCGTCGCTCATCAGACATTGTTTTGCGGCGAGGATGGATGGATCCAGGCGAGCAGGTGGATGTCGAAATGGAGATGGCCGTCGGCAGTTGGGGCATGTCAATGTTGGTTCAGTCATGGTTTTTTCCTCATGGCCTTCGCTCCCGCCGACGTCAGCCGGTATTTTTGCAAACGGCTATTGGGTTTGTCGGGGATGGTCATTTCAAAACCTCCCAATGCCCCCCCTTGTCGGGACCAATGCGGCGAAGTTGGCCTTCGGCTTGTAATTTACTGATATTACGTTCAATGGAGCGCTCTGTCACCCCGATCAGTCCTGCAAGTTCTTGAATGGTTATCTTTGCATTTTGCCGAATCGCTTCCACAATTTTCTCCGACGTTTTCTCCGACGTTTTCTCCGACGTTTTTTGGATCGTCTTCTCTTTGGTTTCATCAAACGATGGCCGGGCAAAGCTGGTGATGAACAATTTTGCGGTTTCTTTGAATGCAACGCTTGGTTCTTTTTCGAGGATAAGCGACATGCCTCGGCCCCAGGCTTCCACCATCTGTATCCGGCGAAGCAGGTCGGCAATAAGCGGATTACGGCGGCGGGAAATATTTCCTTTGCGTATCTTCTCAATGGTCAATCCGTCAAAAAGTTCTCCCGGACTGCGAATTTCGACTCGATTCTTGAAAATGGCAATTTGCACATGATCAGGATCGCGATAATCCCTGTGACAAAAGGCGTTGATGATGGTCTCACGGATGGCTTCACTCGAAATTTCGGGGACGTCTTCGCGATACAACCCCTTAAGACGCATACCGATGTGAATGTTTTTCAGAATATATTTTTGTGCTTCTTCGATCAGCTCCAGAATGTTTCCTTCAAAGTCATGTCGGTCAATGATGGTTGCGCTACTGGTGCCTCCAAATACAGCACACCGCAACTGCAAGTTTGGAGTTTTTGAAAAAAAGATGCTGGCGGCATTAAGAAGCCGGCCCTCTTTAAGCAGTCCCAGTTTCTCCAAGGCGTTGGTGGACGTACTCCACTTTAACCCTGCGCTCTTAAGAAAACTCTTGAGACGAGATTCGGAGGTATCTTTTATTGGCATGGCGCAAGGCTCGGTATCCCAACGCAGAGTCTCGCGATTTTTGATGAGAATCAGATGTTCAAGTTCTTTTACTGTGAGCTGACGATCCTCGTCCGCCACTCGCATGTAAGCCCTGCCATAGGCGAAATAGGGGGCATCTTTCCCGCAAAATGCGACCTTAATGCATTTCTTGCCTTGATGTTTTTCTATGCTGATTTTCGGGTAGATTTTGGGTTCAATATGCGCCGCAATAGACTGTGAAAGGTCGCGCAGGGTTTTTTCACCAACATCCAAACCGGCGGCAGTCCCATCATGTTTCACGCCAAACCACAGCACTCCCATTCCATGCTTATTTAAAATAGCAGTAACCGAAACAATGCCTTCCTTAAGCTCGGCAAGGCTCTTTTTTAACTCGACGGTTTCACTTTCCCTCATTGTACCCTCCAACGAACAGTAAATAACGGCTCCAATCGTGATTTCTGTTTTAATTGCGTTTCTATTTTGTCGATGGAAGGTTTAATACAATTTTACTAGAAAGATCAACGGGTTAAATTGGGATTGGAATTCAAGTCCCTTACACTTCCACCCCCCGCCCCTCTCTCCGATACCCACAAAACTCACACTCGGCGTTTGGCTCCGGCAAGGCGTCGCTCATCAGACATTGTTTGGCGGCGAGGATGGCGGGCTCCACCCATTTGTCATCGCCTTGGTGGGCGAGGAGGTGGATGTTGAAATGGAGATGGCCGTCGAAAGCACCGGGAACACCGCAAAAAATTCTCCAGCCGCTCCCGATAAAACCGCTCATCAGCTCAAAGCGAAGAAAAATATTTCAACCCGAGCAACAACCGATAGGTCGGCACGCCGTAGCCGGGGGTCAGCCCGAAGCCGAAGCCGAAAGAGAAGGCCATCGGCAGGCGCTCGAGGCCCTTTTGAAAACCAAAATCCCATTCCACCGGCGTGGTCGCCTCGCTTCGAAAATCGCTGGAACCCCACAAATGGGTAAGCCCCAGCCAGTTCCGGGAGAGGTCATAGGCGTAATAGGCCCCCCAGAGCATTTCCGGATAAACTTTCAGCAGGGTGATGTTGGAGGCCGCGACGGTTTCCGGGCCCCTTCCCAAAAACCCCAAATGCCCGGCAAAAGTATGCCGTTTCCATGATTGTTCGGCCAGAAGTTTAAAACCGCCGGTTACGTTCGCCTCACCAAAAAAATCGCCCGCCTCGCCGGTGGGAAGGTCCAAATAAGTGAGAATCGCAAACCACGAGAGTGGGCGCCACTTGGCTTGCAGACGGATATCCCCCATGGCGGAGGTGTTCCGCTCCACGCTGGAATTCAAATCCTCCACCTGCGCGGCCAGGGCGGCCGGGACGCGCAGACCCGCCTCCCAATTTTCAAACAGGCCAATCGCCCCCCAAACATCCCAAACGTAAAAATAGTTGACGACATTGTCCAGAGATTGTCCGGTGCTGGTCAGGCCGAATCCCAGCGGCGCGTGCGTTAAAAATTGCGTAAGCCCCGCGAAAAATTTTTTGGGAGCAAGCGTTTGGGCCGTCTCGGTCCGGTCGTCAAAATGATCGGCACGCAGGGCCCAAGCCTTCGGCGACAAACCGAAATAGCAAATCAAAAAGAGCCAGACGAAAAACATCTGCGCCGAAAAAGGCCCGGCCGCCACGCCGCAGGAAGCCCCCTGCAGGCGAACCGGCCCGCGGGTCAGATCAACGTCGCCCCCCAACCGCGCCGGGGCGGAATCGCCGGAACTTTCGTCAGCCTCGGCCCCGGCCGAAAAAGCGACCACCGGACGCAGGCCGGCCGACGTCCCCTCACCTTCTGCGGCGGCTAAGGCGGCCGCCTCGTCCGCGTCGGCAATCCCATCATTATCACTGTCGGCATCCAGGTAGTCGGGCGTGCCGTCGCCGTCGGCGTCGGGCCATCTCCCCACGTCGTTAAGATCAATATCGCCGTCGGCGTTGAGGTCCAGTTCACTGGCCAGGGCCTCGTCTTCCGAAAGCAGGCCGTCGCCGTCGGCGTCAAAAACCGCGAGATTTTTTTCGATCAAATCGGAAAGGGTGTCGTTGTCATCGTCCCGGTCGAAGGCGTCATTGACGGTGTCGCCGTCGAAATCGCCCAGCGCTTCCACCTGGAGCGAGCGCCAGGCGGCCACGTTCGGAAAATACTCCTCCGCGATCCCGTCGTCGTCAAAACTGCCGGTCGTGATGTAGAGTCGAAAAAAGGAATCGGGATCGGAAAAATCGAGGGCGCTGTATTCGGGCAGGGTGGACAAACCGGTGACGGCAAATTCCAAATGGGGGTGGTCGCGATCGGGAAAGAAACCTAAGTTCACGGACAACGTTGCCGGCAGGGCCGCCCCGTAAAATCGCGCCAGGGGGGCCAGTAGGAGGTTGTGGTCGGGAGGGGCGGCCCCGTCACGGATTCCAAAGGCGCTCAGGCCGTTTTCATTGTGGGTCCCGGCAACCAGATCAGCGACATCGTCATTGTTGAAATCGAGGGCCAGCGTAAAAAATTCCCCGCCCTCCAGATCACCGCGATCCTCCCCCAACAGGGTTTGCAAAACGAGCCCGGCGGAGTCCTCAAAACCGTCCCCATCGGCATCGCCGAAAATAATGGGGACGTTGCTGGCGTCGTCGAAAGTCTGGATGCCGATATAAAGGATGTCCGCGGCCGGATCGTAGGAGAGACAGACCGCCTCGATATCCCATCCGCTGATCTCCGTGTCCGGAAAAGCCGAAGGCATCCCCACATCCCGCCCGCCCGGGTCGGCGAGGCAGGAATCGGATTGAAAATCCCGCGTGGCGAGTCCAGTAAAAGTGACGGCGGCGAGAGCTGGACCGGGGAGCAGGGGCCAGAAACCAAGGACCAAAAACAAAGACAGGAAGCGCCTTTTAAAAAACATCGGCGCCGGATAATATCAGGAAATCGGGGAACACGATACTCAATTCCTCGTTGGCCGAAATAAGTAGCATGTTCCCGTTATTTTTTCGGCAGTTCCCTTTTTTCCTCTTTGATCACGGCTTTTTGATCCTGCATGCCCATCTTCGCCTTTTTTCTGATGTTCGCGAAGCGTTTGTATTTGTTGCCGATCAGTTTGGAAAGGTGGTCATACATCCCCTCGTTGGCATTGTTGGCGGCGGAATAGAGAACCTCGGAATCGAACCCTCCCGTGTTGTCGACCAGGCCGCCATCCCCAAAGGAGAGGGCCGTAAATTCCGTGAGGACCGCCTGGGTCTGCGGATGCAAGACCTGCGCCCGAAGCATGACCTTCGCCCGGCCCTTTTTCTTTAACCAGCGCCCCACCAGGGGGACTTTGCCGGAGACCGCGCGCATCCCCTGATGGCCGTTGTCGAACTGGTCGAAATTCAGCTTGAGAACCACGGTGGTTGTTTTGCGATTGGGAAGCCGGTAGTGGAAACCCTTGGTCGCCTTGGAAAGTATGGAGCCCTCCACAATCCCCTTGCGCGTGATCCCCTGCATTTTGGCCAGCAGGGCCCTGATTTTGGGGAGGCGATTCGGCACCACCTCGCCGAAATCGACCTTCGCGGCGGTAATCGGCAAAACGGCGACGTCATTGACCGCCCTGAAATCGAATCGGGCGTCGGGCTTTCTGATGACGGTCATTTTCACGCTCTTTGCGCAACCGGTCCCCGCCGCCACCGCCAAAACAACCAGCGGTATCCAAATCAGCATCCGTCGTGATTTATTCATGGTAGTTCCTTTCGATTGAAGCCTTTAAAAACAGCCGGCGCGTTGCCCTCTCCGGCAGTCCCCAAAGCGGCCCTCCCCCCAAAAGCGGTCAGAATAATGAAAAAAACCGCAAATGTAAAGGTTGGAGATGAATGGGAAATGGGGTCCACCTCAAGGGGCGGTCAAACTGCACTCTCTCGTCCGTCTGAGTTTTTTTTCGTCTGTAGGATTTTTTTAACGAATTAAGTATTGTGTCCCCCGATTTCCCCCGATTTCTCTAAATTTGGAAATCGGGGGACACGATACTTAATTCCTCATAGGCTGAAACCGGAATATGTACTTTAACCACCTAACTGCTCATATAAAATTTCACCGAGGAAGAAACCATATATGATGTAAAATATGACAACCAGTAAGATGCCTACAATAATTTTTCCACCCAATTCTAAATCTATTCTAAATATTTTTGGTAGTACCCATAACATGCATATTAGCATGCTGCCAACTGATGCAATGCCAATAAAGCTAAATGTCATTAGTGCTGATTCAGGATTATGCGCATAAACCACATGAGAGTAAAAAGTTATCGAGAGGAACGTCATGTTCAATGATAAGGGGTCAAGTCTTGACATTTGCATGCTCTATCTCTGCGACTAAATGCTGACATAAATCGCCTTCTCTCCAGCCGCTCCCCGTTGTTGACCCACTGATAACTCGGGAAATATACGAAGGATGAAGTCCTCCAAAATGTTCCGAAATAGCCCCGTAGCTCAATCCCAAATAACGACGATAGGCCCATATCGCCATCCGCCGAAATTCCTTCTGTCTCAAACTCTCCGGACGGCGTATCCCGCCCCATCCCTCCCCAGTCACTTCACAAAGAATCCGTCGTATTTGAGGCTCCTTAATCCCTCCTTCGTCCTCCACCACATATTGCACTTCCCGATCTTTAACCCCTTCCACAAAATTCCTCTCCACCCACTCCCGAAAATTATCCGAGCTCAAAATACTCGGCCATCGCCGCCCCTCCATTTTCATCATCAACTTCTCAGGAACCCCCGCCATAACAAACTCGTGTAACTTCCTGCGGGCTTTCGATAACCTCTTCGCAAAATACCAAAGCAATCGCTCCGTCGTTAACCACCCGCGATCCTTGGCCCCTCCCAAGTAAACATGATGGCTCGTCCAACAATGCTCCTGCGGCTTCCTCACTAAACCCGCCCGTACCGGATTCAAATGAATGTAGCGGAGCAACTCCACCAAATAGCCTTCCTCTTCCACTAATATCGATCTATATCGCCCTCGAAACAAATGCCCATCTCGTTTGTGATTCCTGTTAAACCGTTGCGTATAAACTCCATCGATATGCCGCATGGCTCGCGATAAATTCCCCCGAGGGGTCTCCACCAATAAATGATAATGATTCGGCAACAAACTGAAGGCATGAATCCGAATGCCCCAAAGTCCAACCGACTCCTCCAAAAGTTTCACGAAAATCTCATAATCCTTGCCCGCACAAAAAATTCGCTGACGACCCCCTCCCCGGTTCATCACATGATACCAAGCGCCCTTATATTGAATCCGTAACGGCCTCGCCATATCCCCCTCCTAACACCCTCCTTGCAAATGTCAAGACTTGACCCCTTTACTGGGCCCGATTTCGAAAAGGAAAGGGGCGGTCAAACTGCACTCTAGTATCGTGTCCCCAGAATATTTAATCCATTCGAAAAACTTTTTGAAGTTGTCCATTCTGGTTATAGCAAACACTTAGAGTTTCGGGCCAGTCATTATACATAGAATTATAGTAAGCCGTATATTTATACAAAAAACATTCCCCCTCATTAAAGTCGGGGTCGCCTAATAACTGAAGCATCTCATCTTTACTCGGCTTTCTTTTTAAAATTTCCTGACTCACCTTATAAGCAACTTTGCCCCGATCTCCTAAATTTTTTGAACGCCAAATCTCAAAAGGATCTTTTTGGGTAATATGATCAGTCTTGTTCTGAGTGCACGTGGAAATACAGATTAGAACCAAAATGATGTAAAAATTTAGCCATCTAGCCATGCAAATTATAAATTAAACGATTCAAAAGGAGGATGCATAGGTTGTGGGTTTTTTTGACCTTCCCTATATTCATTTAAATTGATTATATCAATCAATGTGTCCCCACTAGATAGATATTTTATTCCATCGTCAGTTGTAAGTATTCTTTTGTCATCTGGAGATAATAATGGTCTGTACCCAAAGTTGAGGACTTGATTCATTTTCCTTATATCAGATTGTGATGGGGTTGCGCCCTGTCCACCATATTTTTTGTCGAAAAAATTTTCAAAGGTTGCTCCTAACTCAGCCAAATTATCAGGCAATTTATTTTCAAACCTCACACCTGCTTTATTTGACACTAAATCTTCAGCCCCCCACGCACTCTTATCACCAGCTCTAGATTGAATTCTTTCAACTTCCATACCTCCAACCAATACTGCAGAGTCTGGTATGTACCATGGCAATTCATAGGCTTTCTGAGTTGCCGCAACTACATGCTTCACATCCATAAAACCACCCTTTGATGTGTAAAAAAAGCGATTATTGCTTGTATCAAAATGAGTCGTAAGAATTTCTAACAACTCACTATAGTTTATGTTCTTATTTTCTTTTACGTTATAATCGCCCGTTCGACATTTATTTTCTTCAATTCTACGCTGTTCAACATATGCCCATACAATCTGATCAATCTCTGCTCTAGCATTAGCTAGAGTGCCTACCTTTTCACCACTACTATGATACCCAATAAACGTCCCCGTCGGATCCACCCAGTTTAACGGGTCGCTATTTACATACGCATACACATTCGGCCCATCCACCATGCCCAAAGGATCCTTCGAGGTGAATTGGCCGAGTTGGGGGGCGTAGTAGCGATTCTTATAATAGTAGAGCCCTGTTTCGGCGTCGAAATATTGGCCGGTGTAGGTGAGGGGGTTGTCGATGGGGGCGATAGGGGCGAGATCGGAGGCCTTAGCGGCGGCGTAGCGGAGTTTTGGTTGCGGTTCGGGCCCCCGCGCGGTCAGCGCGCCGTACTCTGTGTACTCATAGCGCTGGGCCATCCGGCCGTGCTCATCGCTCAAGCCCGTCACCGATCCCAAGCGGTCTCTGTGGTAATAGAAGATCTTGCCGTTGCTCTTTAACGCGACGGGTTCATCGAGCGATTTGCCGTGGATGTAGACGTTGCCGAGCTGGCCGTTTTCGTATTCTTCGATGAGGTTCCAGTTGTCATAGACGAACTCGATGGAACGGATGTAGGGGCCCGCGTCAGCGGCCTCATCCGAAACCGCCGCCTCATTCGCCGCGAACGGCCCCATCCTTACGTTTTCAAAGAAAATCTGTTTTTTGACTCTGCGATTGTGGGCGTCGTAGGTGTATTTGGCGACGAGCTTATTGGTGGCCTTGTCTTTGACTTGGGTTAAGCGGTTGAAGGGATCGTATTCAAAGGAAAGTTTATTGTTAAGGGAGGCGAGATTGCCGCGCTCATCATAGGCCAGGGACTCGCCGTTGAAGGAGGCGTATTGAAACCCCGCGCCGGAGGCGATGTTTGTGACTTCTTCTTTCTTCTTTCCGTCTTTCTCAATAATGCTTCGCCACTGACCCTCGGCGGCGTAGGTGTATTCGCGTTTGGTTGCGGCCAGCGCCCAGGCCTGATCCCATGAATTTTTGTTCCCTCTGGGACCTTCGGTCTTCCCTACTTTTTCCAGTTGATCCAAATTATTGTAGCCAAAGACTTCCCAGGTCTTTTGCTTTACATCCTCTTTTAAAATCACTCTCCCTTTGAGATCGTAGGCATAAGCCAGTTTGGAGAGAATATTCTTTTCTTTTTGGTAGTTCTCCTCCACCAGCCGCATTAAGTTGTCATAATTCAAGTTTTTGGTAATGCCGTTGCCCAAGGTTTCTTTTTGGGTAAAACCCAACAGGGCGTATTGATATTGGCTGATCGTTTGGCCGTTGACCTGGATATTTTCCAGCCAGCCCGCGGGATCAAAACTTTGCGTTACTTCTTCGCCCGAAGGGTAGAAGAGGGCGGTTTTTTGGCCCCGGATGTTGAAATGCTTGCTTAACACCCGCTCACCCTGAGTTTCCTTGACCAGATTGCCAAGAGGGTCGTATTCAAACCGGGCGGTGGTGTCGTCTGCCGGATCGGCAGGGTCATTGAGATCCGTGCTGGCGACCAGCCTCCCCAACGGATCATAGCCGTAAGTTTGTTTGTAATCACCGCTGGCCCTCGCGATCAAACGATTGAGGGCGTCATAGGTGTAGTCATACTTTGCGGCGCCGGCGGTCAGAGAGGCCAGGTTGCCCGCCGCGTCGTAGCCGTATTCCCTCCGAACGCCGTCGGTTCCCACTTCGGCCTTTTTGCGCCCCTGGTTGTCGTAAGTGTATTGGACCTTATTGCCCTGGCCGTCGATAAAAGCCTCCAGCATTTGGTCGGCATTCCACAGAAGTTTTCGCTCTCTTTCGCCCTGCACTTCCTTTAGGAGTCTTCCGATCCCGTCATAATAATAGAGGGTCTCCTGATTGAGAGGGTCGATCTCTTTAATCAACTGGCCCAAGCTGTTATAAACCCTTTTTAAACTCGCCCCCTTGGCATCGGTTTGGCTGATGAGCTGGCCCAAGGCATCGTATTGATAGCGCTCGGTTAAGGAACGCGTTGCTTTGGTGATTTGTCTTTGAGTCATCAGACCCCGCGAATCATAGCTAAGCTGAATGGCATTGCCGGAGGCATCTTCAATGGCGGCGACCTCGCCGAAGGAATTGTAGCCAAACTTCTGCACCAGCCCCAGCGAATCTCTAACTTCCTTTAAGAAGGGCCCCGCGTAAACAAACTCCTTTTTCACCCAATCCCGCGTCCCTTCCGCCGAGCCGACCAGCCTCTCTTCCTCGGAGACTTTGCGCCCCAGGGCGTCGTAGGCAAACCGGACCTCCTTTAAAATGGCGGCCTTGGCGTCTTTAAACTGATACCCGGCAATCTCGCCCAGGCCGGTGTAATTCAGGGCCAGCTGACTCCCCAACGGATCGATAAACTTGGCAATCCGTGAAAGCGAATCCCTTTGATATTCCTTCCGGTTTCCCTTGGCGTCGCTCTCGGCAATCAAAAAACCGTCCGCGTCGTATTCGAGCTTTCTCTGCGTCTCGCCTCCGGCCTTCTCCTCCGTCACGCGGTTGAAGGGGTCGTAGACGAATTCCCTCGCGGTCCCGTCGATCCCCTTAATCCGCGTCAGGTTTTCATTGAGATCGTAGGCATACTCCTCCGCCACCCACTTCTCCCGGTTGACCTGCGACTCTTTTTTGACCAAGTTATCCAAAACATCGTAGTTGTAGCGCTCTCTTAATTGATAACCGAGATCGGAGATGTTCAGCGCTCCGGCCACGTCGCGGGTCACCTCGGCCAAATTGTCATTGGCATCGTAAGCGTAATGGGTCTTGTGGCCCAAGGCATCTTCCTTCTGCACCACCAGGTTGTTGGCATTCAGCCAATAGCGGGTCCGGTTCCCCGCAGGATCGGTCACCGCCTGAATGTTGCCGTAAAGATCGTAACCGATGGTGATACTGCGGCTTCCCCCCTCCGTGCTGTCCGTAATAACAATGGGGTTGGCCTTGTCATAGGCGTAGGTCCGCGTCTTTTCCCCTTCGATCTTTTTAACAATCCGGCCGTAGGGATCGTACTCATACCGGGTGGTGACACCCCCCTCACGCGCCTCGCTCAAAAGCCCCGCGTCATTGTACGCGTATTCTTTCCGGCGAACCTCGGTGCCGGAGATCCTTTCTTCAAAGGCAACCTTATTCCATTGCTTGTCATAGCCATAACGGCCCAGCAGGGATTTTCCATCCTCGCCTTTCAGTTGATATTCTTTGAGATGATTCCCTTCGTAGGTAAAAATCTCCTCCTTGCCGCCGGGATAAACGTGTTTGGTTAAAAGCCCGTCCTGGTTATATTCAAACTGCTCGGCCGGATTTTCTCCCGCCCGCTCACTCAAACGCAGGCCCCAGGCGTTGTGCTCATAGCTATGTTGAACCCCCTTGCGGTCCCAGACCGTCGTCCGGCTTAACGCCGTGTTGACCGTCGGCTTGCTGGCCTTTAACGCCTCGTATTCCACCCGCATCTGAAGGCTCTCTTTTCCCCCGAACAACTGCGCCGTGATCTTGTCCTTTTCCAATCCCTCGGCCCCGTAGACGTTTTTTAAATAAATCTGCCCCTTCGGATCCATGATCATGTTGAGATTGTGATTGAGCCTCGGCTCCAACAGCCCGCCGCTGTAAGCGTAGCGGGTTGTCTTCCCCTGCGGATATTGATCGCTCACCGGCGAGCGGACAGACACAAGGTCTTTTTGAGCGTCATGGGTATAAACCACTTCCCTTCCAAAGGGATCCACCACCGAGGCAATCAAACCCTCATCATTGTAACGGTACTCCACCGCGCGCCCCAGCGTGTCTATCACGCGCACCAAAACCATTGTCTCGCCCGCGAGGCCGTATTCAAATCGCAGGGCGTTCTGATGAGCGTCTTCAATCCTGGTCATCCGCCCTTCGCCGTTGAAATAATAGTTAAGCCCTTCGGATTGCTTTAGAACAAATCCCCCTTCGGTTGGGGTCAGCTTCGTGAAAAAGCCGCGCGGAGAATCAAAGCGCTGTTTTTTCTCATCCCAGCGATACCAATAACGCTGGCCTTCCGGCGATTGATGCACGATGTCCCGCTTTTGGGAATCGAGAATCAGTTTCTCATCGTAGTTGTGCGTCCAGTTGTATCCCAGCGGCCCCATCCGCTCCCATTGGTTGCGGTAGTGGCGGGTCAGTTCAAAATCGAGGCCCCGGCCCCTTAATTTCAAATCAGTCGCTTTTAACGCGTACTCCCCGCTGTACAAAATAACAGGGTCCAAAGGCGAATCGCTGTCGGCCTCAGGGGATTCCTCCGTCGCCCCGGTCTGATCCTCCTTGCTGGCTACTTTTACCTCCTCGTATTGACACTCCTCCCGCTCCGGGTCCTTCTCGCAATCTTTTTCCTTCTCCTCACCCTCCAAATCGGGTTGATCGTAACCCTCGTTGGGCTTCCCCATCGCCAAAATCTGCTTGTCCATCTCCACCTTGAACTCGCCCAAAATATCCCTGAATCCCTCCAGCTTCTCCTTCATCTTCGTCGGATCCATGTCTTCCGGCAGGCCCTCCGCCTCCGCGATCAGCGCCTCCAGCTTGGCCTTCTGCTCCGGCGTCAGCCCCGCCGCCCCGTGCGCGCCAAAGATACCGCGCCCCGCAAAATCACCCCCAAACATCATGAACGACCGAGGCTTCTTCTCCATCTGCCAAATCAAATGCTTGATCAGGTTGATCCCGGCACGGAGCTCATCAAACTTCACGAAGGCCTTGGCAAAATGCTTCGCCGCCGAAGAGGCCCAAATCCCCGCCATCGCCGGGGAGGGAATCTCGATGTCCGGAAGGGTCGCCGGGGGCAGTCCCTTCAGCTTGTGAAACTGATGTCCCAAATAATCGCCGGCCGATAAATTAAAAGGATTCGGAAGACCGGAGGCGTCCAATATCCCCTGCAGGTTTTGCTCGATCGAGGTTAAATCGATGTGCTTGATGTCCGCCAGCTTGTCTTTGATCCCCTCCAACGTCTCCGCCGCCCCTTGGGTCAGATCGGTCAGCTTCTGCTCAAAATTCTCCCCCAGCAGACCGATCATCTCTTTGTCGATAAATTCCTTCATCCCCAGCTTGGTCGCCTCCCCCATCTTGCCGGCCAGCTTCTCCTGCATCTCGCCCAAAAAGGCGGCGGGCTCCAATAACTTGTCCGTCAACATCCCCCCGCCGCTTTGTATGGTCTCTCCCCAATGGTCGATCGCTCCCCCCACGATCCCCTCCACGTTCTTCAGGGTCTGGTCGGTCACCTCCCCGATCATCTTCTCCACCTTCGCCGCCTCCTCCGCCGCGACCTGCGCCCCTTGCAAGACGTTGTTCTTCATGAACTGATCCATCATGCCCGGAAATTTCACCTGCATCTGGTTGGTCAATTCTTTTTTCAAATAGTCGCGGTATTCCGGCCTCGACTCCCAGGGAACAGAGGCCCCCCGAGCCGGCAATTGATACATCTTGCCGTGCGCGTCCGTCCAAGCCTCCTTGGCCTCATTCACCCAACTCTCCATCTTCTCCTTGACCTCCGCCTGGCCCATGAACTTCCGCGCCTCTTTCTTGGCGTAGTCCTCCAGTTTTCCCAGGTCGGTCGCCTTCTGGTAGTCAAACGACCGCAGGGATTGAATGCTTTGATCGATATCCTGGCTTTGGATGGATGAGACGAACGGACCGGAAACAAAAACAAAAAATGCCAAGCCTAAAATCACGGCCCCCGATGAAACAAGTTTTGCGCTCACTTGTTTTTTCATCATATTCCGGCGCTATCCGCCGCCGCTTCGCATTGCGCCGGCTCCTGCGGATTTTCAACCGGGGCGGAAGACATATTTTGATCGGCAAAGGGACCTTTCGGCGCGCCGGGTTCCGGCGGGACGGAGCCCGTTGGCGCGGTGGGTTGCGTCGAGGGACCCGTGGAAGCAGTCGTCTCGCCCGGAACCGTTCCCGGGGTATTCACCCCCCCGGTCCCCAAGCCGCCGCCCCCTGTCTGGGTGGTCTGCCCGGAATCCGAAGAACCGCCTGAGGAACCATCTCCGGCACCCGTGCCGTCCCCGCCGGAGGGAGTTCCGCTTTCAGTCGGCGTTCCGGCCGTTTCATCCGAAGGCGCTGATCCCCATGTTTCATCCTTGGCGGCGGTCAAATCGGATTCGCCGAATTTTCCGCCATGAATAACGCGGGTGGCGGCGTTGGTGTAAAATTCGGCAATCCCCTGCCTCAGCTCGGGGCTGTTTAAAACCACACCCATGCCGACCGCCACGACGGCCAGGGCCAGGGCATAACCCACGGCGGCTTGTCCTTGTCTGTTGTTAATTTTGCGCATCGAGTACCTCCCCCCTTTTCAGCCGGTTCTGCCGGCAAAACCCGGCCGGAACTTCCAGCACGCCGTCCACGGCCTCCGGCGGACGGTAGCGCCTCAGCAGAAAGGGAAAGAGCAGGTGCCAACGGGAGGCCGGGGGCTGGAGATTTTCCTCAAAACCGACCACCGTCCGTTTCTTTAACCAGACCAGATCGATCGGCAGGCGCATCCCCCACATCCAAAAAGGATAGCGGCCCTGTTTTTTAAAAACAAACAGCATCCCTTCTTTCTTCCACGCGCCGCGAAAACTCATTCCCAAAAGCCTGGCCAGCCGCCCCTCGGCCAGGGCAACCCCCATCGTCCTATTCCGGAATTTGACTCGAATAGATCTCATGGCGGAGATCGCGCACCATGGCGGTCAATTCCTGCACGCGTTCGTCTTCCTTGGGGGCCTTCGCAATGAATTTTTCAAAATATTGGACCCCCTTCTTTTTGTCATTATATTCCAAAAGATAGAGGCGGCCCAGCGCGTAGATGGCGTCCAGATGATTCGGGTCAATCTCCAAAACCTTTTCATAATACTCCGTCTGGATTTCGGGATGGATGCTGTTTTTGGCCTTTTGCAAAAAGATATTCAGTTTTTCGTCCCCGGAGAGGTCTTTCTTTGCGGTCAAGTCAGCGTAGATCTTCTGGGCCTCCTCCAGTTGGGGGGGCTCCTCGGTCGCCTCCAAAATGCGGGCCAGAAGGAGTTTCGCGCCGACATGGTCCGGACTTTTTTTCAGGATTTTTTCAACGTAAATTTTCGCCTTATCGCGGTCTTGTTTTTCAAGATGGATGCGCGCCATCTGTTCCCAAGCCAGCGCCCCAAATTGGCCGGCCGACTTGTTCAAAGGAGTGAGGGCCTCGTCCCCATGACCGGTCTTATGAAGGAGCGTCCCCTGCACGTAGTGTTCCAGGCCCTTGTCAAAATCCTCGCGGGCGATCATGCTCGCGGCGATCCCCGGGGAGAGGGGCTCCACCCACAAGCTCAACAGCCAGAAGGGAGGCCGCTCGTTCGACTGCGCCACCTCTTTGGCCTTTTTCAAATTAAACAGGCCTCCCAGGACCTCGGCGTGCACCGCAAACCATTCGCTCACCGTCCGGTAGCGCGGATCTTTTCTGAAAATCAGCGACATCTTTTTGAAATTCTCGATCAGGTCCCCCTGCTGTCCTTCGGGGGGAGGATAGAGGAGCGAGCGGACCATCAGAAAGGCCCCGTAGGCCATCAGGTCGTTGAAGGTCAGCGGGGTTTTTTGCAGGCCCGCGATCAGATCCGTTTCCTGTTTTTGCAATTGAGGGGGGGCAAAGGACATCTTCGCGACCAGTGCATCCAAATCGTCCACCTGTTCGGGCGACGCGATCGCGATATCCTCCGACCATTGGATGTTCGCGAACAGGTCCCGGCACCATTTTTTCAAATCAACGCCCCCGCCCTGTTCCCGCTGACACTCCCACAGGTAAAGCCAGTGGCCCTGCGGCTTGTAGAACCGGGCCCCCTCCACGCGCATCAGGTTTTGGGTGAAGGAATAGTTGATCTGAAAGGCATCCGCCGCCGCCGCGTCGCCGGCTTCAACCTGGTAGCGTTTCGGGAGACCCTTGAGTTCCGCGCGCTGCCAGGCCGCGGCGTAGGGGGAGGCATCCACGATCCGGCGCGAGAGGAGGACAACGCTCGGGTAGGCCCCGTTGCGGAGGGAGGCCTCTTCCTTGAATTCGATGCGCAGTTGGTCGGAGCCGACCCGGTAATTCCAGCCGGCGCCCGGATGGGGGACGCGGACATGATCGAGCGGGATATAGATCGGCTCGACGGCCGGCTTGGCCCAGGGACCGCTCCAGGGAAAAAGACCCGCGCAGAGGAGAATCAAAATTTTTTTTACCGGCACGGACATATCTCCAGCATCTCCTTGGCTTGTTTGTATAACGGAACCGATTCGTATTTGGCAAGACCCATGACCTTTTTGAAATGGGGATGGGAGGGACAGCACCCCTCCAGATCCTTCATGGTCTGGGCCTCCACAAAGAAGGGCTCCACCGCCTTGTTGAGGCGTTCGATGACCATTCCGATTTCATTGCGGAGTCCTTCAAATTCGGGATAAATTTTTTCGGCCGCGTAGTAGCGGGTCAGGGCCTCCGAAAAATATTCGGCCCTCTTTTGACCCTGGCTGTTCTGGCCCAGGTTTCTTAATTCACGGGCCTGATCCACCATGGGCCGGGCCTGGTCGGCCAGGGCGGCCTCGGTTTGCGTCAAAAGCTCATTGAGATCAACGCGGAACGGGGGATGCAGGTTTCTTTCTTTAAGCAAAGCCAGGGCGTCGATAAAATTCCGCCAGGCCCGCCCGTAATTTTCGGCGTCGAAGGCCCCCTTCCCGCTCTTCCAAAGTTCCTCCGCTCGTTCCAAACTTTCGGCATCGGCGCCCACGGTTTGGATCTCTTTTTGTTCCAGATTCGCCAGTTCCTTTTGAATCGCCTCATGCATGCGGAAGGCCTCGGCATGTCCCGGGTCGGCCTCCAGGACCTGCTGAACCCGGAAGAGGGCGCCATGATAATCCTTGGCCGCCATCAGGGCGGTAACCTGGTCTAAAATTTCCTTAAAGCGGATTTCTTTTTTTACCTCTATTTGGGATTCCTTCTGCGAGGCCTCCAAGGAGGCCAGCGCCTTTTCTTTCAGGGCCATGGCCTGGGGATTCGCGGGCGAGGCTGTGAGGACCTTGTCGGCCAACTCCGCGGCCAACGGATAATTTTTTTCTTCAAGAGCCTGTTCAGACAATTTAAGGCGCACGGCAAAAAGGGCATTCCCTTTCAACTCCTGGGTGGCCTGGACCACGGTTTCCTGCGTCAATTTCCCCTCCTTGGAACCCGCCAGAATCA
This sequence comes from Deltaproteobacteria bacterium, assembly GCA_016203765.1. Classification (GTDB taxonomy): domain Bacteria; phylum UBA10199; class UBA10199; order SPLOWO2-01-44-7; family SPLOWO2-01-44-7; genus JACQMB01. The sequence continues at coordinate 126,178 of JACQMB010000145.1, read as the reverse complement.
CTCCGATCACCAGCAGGACGAGTACTGCCGAACCCAACCCCAGCGCCTTCTTTCTCTCGGTCTGTATCCAATGAAGGACCGTTTGTAAATAGGGTTGTATCCTCCCCCAGGCAATCTCCTCGGGCCGCCAGGAAAGGGTCAGCCCCCCTGCTGAAAAGGGTTGTTCGGGGGCAAGGCGGTGTCCCTTCCCCTCCCATACCGCAAAGACCTCCTGCCGGCCGCAGAGAATCAGAAAAGGGGGGCCGGCGGCGGGGTTGGAATAGGCGATCGGCCTCTCCTCCGACAGGTCCAAATAAAAAACGCCGGCCTTTTCGATCTCCAGAATCCCCCTTTTCCCCCGGAATTGATAATCAAAGGTAAAACTCATTGTCTCAGTTTCCTTTCGGCCTTGGTGATCCACCGCTTGATTTTTTCATGGGCCGCGGGATCGATGCCGGCGACCAGATTGGAAGCCCGGCGCCAATGCTCGATCGCCTCGGCATAGCGGAGATACTTAAAATCGCGCATCCCCAAGGCGATATTCTCCTGCACCAGGTAGTTGAGGGCCTCCCGGGCCTGCTCCAGCCGAAGCCCGATCACCGCGTTGCCCGGCTCCAGGTAGCCGGCGGTTTCCCAAAGGGAGATCGCGTTTTTCAGGCGTTTGGATTGAAAATAGTTGAAGGCATAGGAGTGGAGGAGATGGACCAGTCTCTGATTCGCGCTGTAGGTTGCCGCATCTTCCTTTGTGTCCGGCAGTTTTTCGATTTCCATTTCAGAGAGCTGAAAAAAACTCTCGTCCCGTCCAGTCTCCGCGGCCGGCGACGGTTTTTTAGGGGAGATAAAAAGGCGCAGGATCAGGAGAACGCAAAAAAAGCCGCCCATCCCGATCAGGGCCTTTTTAAATAATTTTTTACCCTCCGTGCTGAGCATTTATTCCGTTCCCCCCTTTCGAATAAGAAAATATTTTTTTCCCTGGAGGTTGAGGGATTCCCCCCGCAGGGATCCCAGGCCCTTGATGGTTTGCGTGTGGGGTTCCTCCGGATTTTCGCCCAACGCCCCAACAAAATCGATGAGGGGCTCCATGAAGGGGGAGTCCTTTAGGGCGCGAAGGATGTGGCCCTCCGGGGCGGCCTTCCACTTTTCCCGGAGCGGCTTGGAGCAATGGACAATCTGCTGTCGTTCGTCCAAAAGCAGGACCGGCTCTTTCAGAAGAGGCCCCAGCCATGCCATCATCTCTCCCGCGAGCGAGGAGGCGTCGGCGGGGGCGGGGGAGTCGGCGCGCCCCACCGCGGCCTTTTGCTGTTGGAGTTCCTGGATTTCCAGGGCGATCTCGCGCAGGGCCTTAAAATGCCTGGGGATGTCGAGCGGATTCCCGCTTCGCGCGGCCGTCCGGACGGCGAATTTAAAATCGAGGAGCGATTTTTGGGTCAAAGCCAAAAAGGCGTAGGCGGTCAGCCCGATCAAAAAGGCGAACAAAAATATGTATTTGATCATCTGAAAAGTTTGCGAACCCAAAAGGTCAAGGCTTTCCCGGGCATTGTATTTCAGATAGGCCAGGCCGATGGTTTGCCTCGAAAAACCGTCCGAGGATTCAAGCCACCGGAACAGGGGGCAGACAAACTCAAGATCGAAACCCTTTTTAAAACGCTGGCACTGGTTGGGGTTTTCAACCTTCCGGGTCAAAGGCAGAGTTTGGCCAAAACGTTCCACGGGGGAAAGGATGGTCCCTTCCAGATCGGTGATCATGGCATCCTCCACGCCCCGTTCATGGATCACCCCCTCCACCGAATAGAGGACCTCCTGTTTCCGGGTAAAGGCGGCCTGGTTGCCGGCGGCCAAATAGCGGGCCAGGGTCAATCCCCGCAGTTGGGCCTCCGAAAGGAGCGCCCCCGTCTGCCGGTAGAGCAGTGCGTAGGGGCCAGTCATCATCAGCAGAAAAAACGTCACGCCGAAAAGGAACAGAATCTTTTCCGACCACTCGAGGGTCAGGAAATACCGGACGGCCTTCTGCACCCAGGACATCTCCCTGACCTTTTTGATCAGGCCCTCCGTTCTGTCTCTCAACAGCATCGCGTAATCTTTTTCCATTTTCCTCCTACAGGAACAACGCTTCAATCCCGCCGGTCAATAATTTGACGATCAGGGGCCCGAAGATCAGCAAAAAGACGGCGGGCATGATGAAAAAAACCAGGGGAAACAAAATCTTTTGCGAGGCCTTCACCCCGGCCCGTTCGGCCGCCTCGAAGCGTTCCCGCCTCAGTTGTTCGGCCTGAACCCGCAGGACCTGGCCAACGGAGGTCCCCAGCCGGGTCGTCTGCACCATCACCGAGACAAAGGCGCTGACCGGCCTGATTTGAAGCCGCCCGGCCAGGTGCCGGAGCGCCTCCTCGCGCGAGGCCCCCAACTGCACCTCGGTGATGACGGTTTGGAGCTCGCGGCCCAGCGGATTCTGTTCGAAATTTTTCGCGTAACGGCCCATGGCGCTGAAAAAATCCATTCCCGCCTCCACCGCGAGGGCCAGGTTGGTGACAAATTCCGGAAAAAGACGCACGATCTCCCCCAGCCTCTTTTTGGTCAGGGAATGGAGCCAGAGGAGAGGATAACCGAGCCCCGCGGCAAAAACCATGACCATCAGCCAGAACGGGGTGGGGATTGCCAACCCAAGAAAACGGCAATAGGCCGCCAGCCCGTAGTAGAGGGCGACGAACAAAAACCCCATGAAAATTTGAAAGGCCCAGAAGATTTCCTCATTGTATTTGCGCGCGACCGCCCCCTGCACGAATTTTCGCCTCAAGAAGCGGCGGTAGTATTCCAGGTGGATTTTTTTGAAGAGATGGCTGTAGGAAGTAAAAATGGGGCGAAACGTGTAGTCGACCAGGCTTTTTTTGTCGACCGCCTCCTCCCGCTGGGTCAGCCGCCGCTGGGCGCGGCGTTGTTGCGACATTTCATAAAGGGTCAGCCCCCAGAAGCCGGCCGCCGCCGAGAAGATCAGGTTGTAAAAAATCAGCGCCATCGGTGTTACGGAATCAACGCCTCCGAATATTCATAAATGCGAACGATATCCTGCAATTTTCTTTGCCGCCCCTCGATATAGGATTTGCTGATTTTCTCGCTCATCGTCAGGCTGTGGGTCAGCAACAAACCCTCGCGGTAGTCAAACGTGAACCTTCCCTCTCCCTTATACGCTACGCTCTCCACGTTCTCCCTTTTTAATTCGGCCACCTTTTGCTGGATGAGGGGATCCTGGCTGATCAGGGTGGATTGCAAAGCGGCCTTGAACGTGTAGGTTACTACCGCCACGGGGTGCCCGGCCAGGTGTTGAAACGCGACGACCTCGTATTTCGTGTTGAAGGCCAGCGGGGGGAGGTTTTCCCTTTTGAAATCGATCGGGCGTTCCCATAGGCTCCCCTGTTTCACCTTTTGATCGGAAAACAAAAGCGGCAGACCGGCCGCGCTCAAATCGGCGAGGTCGAAGGGCTGGACCAGCCGGCCGTTGATAAACTGGCTGGTGACCATCGTCCTTGGCTTGGCGGTCCGCCCCTCTCCCGACTCGTTCTTGAGGATATGAATCTTCGCGGTGTTGTCCAAAAGGGAGGCCTGGACCGCCGTCTCCGTAAAGGGGATATCGGTCTGACTGCCCCGGCGGGTCAGATCCTTGCGAATTTCCATGTAGTGTTTCTTCTCCCGTTGCAGGATTTTGCTTTCCCCCGTTTCCATGGCGATATTCATGAGGTCGGTTTCCTGAAGATGAAAGGCGGCCAGATAACTGAGGGGGCGCGGCGTCGGACGAAACTGGAGCAGGACCTCCTCCGCATCGCCGCCGAAGAGGGAAAAAGAGATTAACATCAAAAGGACGGTTAAAAATTTTCGCATCGTTAAATCCTGATCGAAATAATTTTTTTCATCAAAAAAGCCCCCAGCCCCTGCAGAAACAGGATAAGCAAAATGCAGATCCAGCCCAGCCAGTGGCTCCACAAGGGCGACATATAATCGGGGGAGACCCAGTAGAGGGCCCCTCCCAGACCAAACGGGAGGAGGACAATCACCACCGCTTGGGCCAGGCCCTGGGTGGTCAATGTTTTGATTTTGTCCTGCACCCTTTGTTCTTCCCGCAGGGTATTGATCAGCGTCTCGAAGGTCTCCACCAGGTTGCCTCCGGTCTCCCTCAAGATCAAGACCGAGTCGACCATGCTGGCCACCTCTTTGAGGGGAACCCGGTTTTTCATGTTGACGAGGGCCGCCTCCAGGGTCTGGCCGAGGCGGTTCTCCGACAGGACCTGGTTTAATTCCTGCGCGATCGGGCCGGGCATCTGTTCGACCGCCATCTCAAAACCCTGATAAAGGGAGAGTCCCGAGCGGAGGGCATTCCCCACCAGCCCGAGGGTGTCGACAAAAACGTTTTGAATCTCCTTGATCCGCCGCCGGTAAAGACGGCGGGCCAGTCTCCTTCCCAGCCGCTTGAGGATGAGGGCGGAGAGCAAGGCCCCGGCGATCTTCCAAAAAACGCCGGGGAGGAGCAAAAAGGAAAGGATAATGCCCAACAGAGGCCCGCAAAGGCAAAACAGCTTTTTTTCCGCCCCCTTCAATTCAATGAGCGATTTGGCGAGCCAAACCTCGCAGGCGGCCTCTTCGGCCTCGATCTGCCGGCGCAAAAATTTGGCCAGCTCCTGGAGCCATAAAGAAAAGAGGAGGCCGACCGACCCCGCGGAAAACAGACTGACCAAAACCGCGCCGATGCTCATATCTGAAAATACTTTCTGGAAAGCTCAATCCCCCGCTGGCGGAGCGTTTCCACAAAACGGGGGACCACCCCGGTCGGGGCGTGTTTGCCGATCACCTTTTTGTCGGCATCCACTTTTTCCTGGTTGAAGACAAAGATATCCTGCAGGGTGATCACATCCCCCTCCATGCCGGTGATCTCGCTGATCTTGGTGATCCTGCGGCTACCGTCGGAGAGCCGGTTGAGCTGGACAATCATGTCGATGGCCGCGGCGATCTGGCCCCGGATGGCCTTGGAGGGGAGCTGCACCCCCGCGTACATCACCAGGGTTTCCAGACGGGAGACGCAATCGCGCGGCGTGTTGGCGTGGACGGTGGTGAGCGAGCCGTCGTGGCCGGTGTTCATCGCCTGGAGCATATCCAGCGCCTCCCCTCCCCGGCACTCCCCGATCACGATCCGGTCCGGCCGCATCCGGAGCGCGTTCTTCAACAGGGTCCGGATCGGGATATCCCCCTTCCCCTCGATGTTGGGGGGCCTCGATTCCAGAGAAATCACGTGTTCCTGGCCGAGCCTCAACTCGGCCGCGTCCTCGATGGTGACAATCCGCTGATCGTTCCCGATGAAAGAGGACAAAACGTTGAGCAGGGTTGTTTTTCCCGAACCGGTTCCTCCGGAAACCACGATATTTAATCGCGCCTCAATGGCGGCGCGCAAAAACTCGGCCATCCCCTCGGAGAGACTGCCAAAGCCCACCAGGTCACTCACCTGTAGCGGGGTTTGGGAAAAACGGCGGATGGTCACCACCGGGCCGACCAGAGAGAGGGGGGGAATGATGATATTCACCCGGGAGCCGTCCCGAAGCCGGGCGTCGACCAGGGGGGTCGATTCATCGATCCGGCGGCCGATGGGGGCGACGATCCTTTCAATGACCGCCGAGAGCTGATCCTCCGAACTGAAACGAAGCGGGGTTCGCTTTAATTTTCCGCGTTCTTCGACGTAGATATGGTCCTTGCCGTTGATCATGATCTCGGTGAGTTTGGGATCGGCGAGGAGCACCTCCAGCGGCCCCAGCCCGAGCGCCTCGTCCAAAACCTCCGCGACCAGTTGTTTTTTTTTGCTTTGTTCAACGGCATCCTCCCCCATCGCGTTGAGGATTTTCAGGATCGCCTCCCTGGTTTTTTCCCGCAGGGCCTGTTCGTTTTTCTGATCCTTGGCCTGTTCCAGCCCCATCGATTTAAAATCGACCATCTTCAACAACTGTTTTAAAATTTGGCCTTTCAATTGGTCCCATTCTTCAACCGGCGGGGCCTGAGCCGCGCCGCGCGCGGGTGCCGCGGCGGCCGTCGGCCCTCCGTTGAAGGCCGCCCAGAAAGGGACAAAGGCCCCCCATTCCGGCGCCGAATGTTCCTCCAAACGGAAGGAGGGCAGTTTTTTCTTCAAGAGGGCCTCCCGGACGATCTTCTCAATCCCCAGGGTGTAGGGGTCGCGCACGTCCAGAAGGCAAAGCGGTTCCCCGGAGGCCTCTTCCATTTTGCCGGGCCGGTCCGGAAGATAAAAACAGTTTAATCCGGAAAAGTGCTCCTCCATCTGCCGCGTGTTCAACCCGTCCGTCTGCACAACCCTGTTCAAAATGATGTTCAGCTTGCTCTTCGGAATAAAACCGGACATGAGGCGGCCGGTTTTATGCGAGGCCTCCCGGAGGAGAGCCCGCGTCGGCTGGGCCACCAAAAAGATAAGACCGGACCCCAAAAAGGGATGGAGATGATAGGGGGTCCAACTGCTCCCCCCATCCACCAGAATATAATCGAAGGCCTCGGCCAGCAGGGAGAAGACCCCGGCGAAATCCTCCGGTGAAAACCGGTGCGTCTTTTTCTGCGGATCGAAGGCCTGGAGGAGGTGCACGCCCCGCGGATGCCGGGGGATAAAACCCTCCAGCATCTTTTGGGCCCCCTTCTTGCCGGCCAGGCCGATCAGATCGGTGGCGTAGGCGGACTCCTTTTGGTCGAGGGAAAGATGGAGGTCGCCGCAATAGCTGAAATCGTAATCAAAGAGGAGGACTTTTTTGTGGGACAATTTTTGAAGGAGGAATCCCAGGTTCGCGGCAAAGGTCGAGGCCCCGCACGCATCTTTGGTGCCGACAATGCTGATGACCGCCGCACTCATTTAAATTTTCGCGACAGCTCGATTTCCTTGTTGATTTCAAGCCAGCGTTTCAGCTTCATCTCGGCCGCCTGGGGCTGTTCCAGCACCTCGGGAACGAGGAAGACATAGAACTGCGATTTATTGGTCTGAAAATCCCTCGATAAAAACAGGGTGAAGATGGCCGAGGTCGTATCCAGATTCTTCGGGACCTTGTTATAGGTCTTGACATCGGCGTTGCGGACCAGTCCCCCCAACACCACCGCCTGGCCCGACTTCACGAAGACCGAGGTGGTCACGTTGTTGGTGTCGATCCCTTCGGCGACCGTCGAGGAGAGGGTGGAGACGTCGACCGTGACCTTCAAGTCGATCTCGTCGCCCGCGGCAATCGGCTCGGCATTCACCTTAATCCCCACCTCCTTGAAGGAAACCCCCTGTTCCCCGTAATAGGGGACCTGCGTGCCGCTGAAGAAGTTGACCGGCTCGCCGCTCTTCACGATAAAAGAGGGCTTTTCCAAAATCCTGCCGCGGCCGGTCTGATGAATCCACCGGATTTTCGGCACCAGATTCATCACAAAACCGATCATGGCGTTGAACCCGCCCCCAAGGAAACCGCCTCCGCCGGACCCCCCACCCTTTTCAGCCTGCTGTTGGATGACCGCCCCCGGGGCCCAGTTGATTCCGAACGCCCGGAGCGCCGAGTTTTTGACCTCCATAAAGTAGATGTCGAAGCGGACGGTTTTGTCGTAACCGGGGCGGCGGTTGGCCTCGCGGACCTCCACCAGGTTGATGATTTCCGGGGCATAGAGTTTGGCGATGGTATCGATTTTTTTGTAAATATCGTCGGAGTAGGTCAACCCCTCCATGATCAGTTTGTCGCGCACCGCCCGCACCTGGATGCCCGGCGTATTGATCGCCTCCTCGATCCGCTTGGCGATCACGTTCATGGCCTGGCTGGAGAGCTTCACCTCCGAACGGGCCTCGGGATGCGTTTCGGCATAGCCCTCCAGTTGTTTGAGATGGGCCGGGGTATGGACCTCGCCGCCAAGGACGACCGTCGAACCCTCCAGATAGACCCTCACCCCCGGAATGTTTCTGGTGAAATCCTGGGCCGCTTTCAGGCCGGCATCGACGTCCACGGCCACCACGGTCAGCAGGGAGCTGTCTCTTTTTTTACCCTCCGTGTCCCAAATGGTCAGGGTGGTACTCCCCTCCGTCAACGGATTCAAATAAATCTCCCGCCGATTTTCCCTCACCACAAAAGAGCATATCTCCACGTTGCTCATGGCGATGTCGCCGACTTCGTAGGCGGTGGTCAGGGTCTTGGCCCGGCCCACCACCAACTGCTGGTCGGCGACCTGCCCCCGGCCCTTCCACGGCAACAACAACATCAGGATCAACAGCGGTGTGCAGATGATTTTCCTTGTGCTCATGTTTATCGCCCCCCTCTATATTCCATGTAGGTCGGTTGTTTGGACTGCCGGATCAATGATTTCAAACCGGTCAGGTCATACGGCGTGACCGGTTCCAGCTTCAAGATGTTGTCCGAACCGAAGCGGGGGCGCAAGGCCACGGAGATCGATCCCGTTTCCTGGGACAGAACGAGGCGCTGGGCATCCTCCGGGGACATGGCCAGCGTCAGCGTCATCCCCTGCCCCCCCGCCTTCTGCTCGGCGATCAGGCGGCTCAACACGCCCTCCCCCTTTTCCTCCTTGGGGAGGCCCGTGGTAAAACCCTCGCCCATATTCTGTTCCACCGCCAGGACCTGGATATTTTCAAAAAGGGTGTAGGTATATTTTTTGGCCTGGGCCTGGTCGCCGAAATCAAAACTCCCCAACACATCGATAAAATCGTCGGCGCGGATCAGGTGGGCGACCCCCGTCACCTCGTTGACCGCGATGGAGACGGCCCGGAACCCGACCGGGATTTTCATGGCCAGGCCGGTCTGCGAGCCCAGCTGGATCAGTTTTGTTCCCAAAATCTGCTCCCCTTCGTGAATGGGGGCGAAGGCGACCCGGCCGATCGCGTCTCGCAGGCTGGTTAACGCCATCGGTTGAACAAATTTCCTGGGGACCTGAATCCGGCCGACCATCGTCTCATCGATCTGGGTGTTGGCCAGAATATCCTTGGCGGCCGCCAGGACATAGGTCATTTCACTAAGCTGGAGGAGATGTTGCTCCTTGTTGCGCACGTAGGAGAGAATGCCGATAAAGGCCAGTACTCCCAGCACGCCGGAGAAGATCAATTTCTTTTTCAAGTCCATGGTTTTCCTTTCAGGGATTTAAAACCAAAAAAACGTTCTGCTCACCGCCCTCCGGAAAAAACGGGCTCACCGGCGACGCGCTGAACCGGCAACGGCCATCCTCACAATCGAGCGGGACACTGCTCGGTATCTCGCCCTGCCTGACCGCGCCCCCCGCCGGCCGGCCCACCGTTTCAAAGGCCCGATGGCGCGCCACAATCAGGGCGCGGGTGGTTTTGTTCAACATATCGAAAAACCGAAAAAAGACAATGATCAAAAGGGTCAGAAAAAAGGCCGCCCAGGCAAACTCAAAGGAGGCAAATCCCTTTTGATTTTCTTTTTTGTCAGTGCCAAAAACCATTCGGATAATCCCCCACCTTGACTTTGGTGTTTTCGATCGGGACCAGCGTCGCCCGATATTTGTCGTCAAAACCGGCCACGGAGCCGCCGAACGGCTGGCCGGCGGCGTAGGTCTTGAGGCGGATTTGGCCGCTCCCGGTCTCGTCATAATGCCGGCCGGCCACCCGGAAATTCTCCGACCAGAGATTGCCGAAACCGACATTGGCGGAGGCCTGCCCCACGAAAAAAACCGGGCTGGTCTTGGCGATGGGAAGGTTGACGTCTTTGGTGTACGTCTCCTTTCCCTCATCGTGCCAAAAATCGAAGCAGGTGACCTTGTCGTACTTTTTACAGACGATTTTTTCTCCCGATTCGGTGGTGACGTAAAACCGGTATTCCATCATGGGGTCGCCGCTCTTTTTATAGAGGGTGTCAAATTCGAAGCGGGCCGGGTCCTCGGCGGGCGGTTTCCCGTTGTAGTAGGTCCACCGCGCGGCCTCTTGCGCGAAGGCGAGGGCCTTGTCCACCGCTTCCTTGTTGATGTCGTCGATCGTGTCGAGACAAGACTGAAACTCGTTGAGATACTGCATGTATTTTCTTTCGATATAGTACATGTGGAGGCTGTCTTTTTCGAGATACTCTTTCAGGGAGAGGGAATTCCACTTGCATTCCTTGTTGGCGAACGGATCACCCTGATAGAGTTCATTGATTTCGCGGTTGAGCTGGGCGATGTGATTGAGGTCGTAGGCCAGGGAGGCCGCGCCGGAATAGACCCCGACATCGACGGCGGTCTGCAGTTTTACCTTTTTGTGAATCAACAGGCTCAAATTCACGAAAAAGGCCAAGAGCATGATCAGCATCGGGAAGATCATGGCCAGAAGCACCGCCAACTGGCCTCGTTCGTTAAAATTCTTTTGGGTAGCAGGGATCATGGCCGATCGGGTTGTCATTTCCCAAAATAACGCAAGGTCTGGACTTCGGAAAAAGGTGGAGCGGAACCCACGTTTCCAAATTATTCAGGTCGGCCAGCGGGGAATTGAGGCTGTCTTCGCCGCCGGCCTTTCCCAAAATGGGGTTGAAGTGGTAAGAGCCGTTCATGCGATAAACCACCCCAAAGAGTTTTTGTTTGCTCATCGCGATACCGGGCAATACCTCCTGGGCGGCCTGTTGGTAGTCGTCGTCCACCTCCGCCGCGCGGCCCCCTCCCACCTCTGCCACCCGTGCCCCCCAAAATGTGGCATACGTGACCATTTCTGCCTTGATCACCGCGAAGGCCAACAGCATGACGGTAAAAACCACCATCAGAAAAAAAGGGAGGACCAGCATGAACTCCGTAACTGTCTGACCCGTTTCGTCCCTCACTTATTAAAAACTCCTTTTCGCCTTAGGCTTACGGATTAATTGGAGCCGTTGGGGTAGAAGTATTCGTTAGAATATTCTTAATTTTTGCGGAGAGCTGCGTCACCCCATCCCGAAACTCCGGAATTAATATCGAGGCTCCGGCGACAGCTCCCAGCACCACCACCGCGATAATCAGCATATACTCGGTGGCGGTTTGACCCCGCTGATCTCTTTTGAGTCCTTTGAACTTCATAATAACACCTCCTTTATTTTGTTTTTTAAAAAACTTTATTACCAAGCCGTCGAGCCTCGGGCCTCTTCCTCTTTTTTGGGCCCTCCGCGCCGGGAACGCTTCCGGGCCGGCTTCAACAGATCTTTCGGCACCGGCATCTCCTCCAGTCCTTCCGCCTCCTTGTAGAGAGATTCCGTCATCCCCTCCTGCAGGGAGGCGTATTGCTGGCGGGTGAGCCGTCCGGCCCGGATGCGCCCGCCATAAATGTGAATCGGCTCTTTCAGTTTTTCGTGCCCGAATTTCAAATCCAGGTGGCCGTAAAGTTTTCCCTCCTTGACCTTCTGAATTTGAACGTACCCCCCCGCGATCGGAATGTAAAGATCCCCCTTGGGAAAATCGGGGTGTATCCAGGAGAGATAGCCCTTCAAATCCTTTGCCTCAATCCGCTCCCATGACTTAAAGCGGCCCCGGGGAATTTCTATGTTCAGCTGGACCGCGTAATTGGGCAAAACACCCCCCGACTTTTTGGAATAATGTTTTCCTTCGAAATGGAGCAGGACATTGTTTCCCTGCTCATAGCTGAAATGGTGCGTGAGACGGTCAAACCAGCCGTAGACCGTCTGCGGCCCTGCGACCAGGTCGGTCTTCGGCATGAAAAAAGATTCCTGAAACTCGATTTTGTCGAAGACATACTGGTCGGGATTGGAAAGCCAAATTTCGCTTTTCTTTTTTGATTCTTTCTCGCCGGCCCAGGCGGGGGCCAAAAAAAGGAGGGCGGTCAGGGCTATTACTGTTTTTTTCTTTGTCCCCATGTACCTTCTCTTGCAACTGCAAACCAAATGCCAACCGCCGTGCGCCTCAGATTATTAAAAAAAGCCTAAAACTGTCAATTACTTATAATAACCTGCCCAAGAGGGCGCCTCATGCAAAAAGTGTCCTACTTTTAGCACACTGTGTCCCAACCAAAGACACATTACCACGATTCAACGTCAAACGCATTTTCTATCTATATGATTTATAATAAAAAATATATTGCTATTTTCTGGCACGAATTTTGCTTTACTTTCGTGCAATAAAGCAACTTTTCATCAAGTTCCGCCAAGAATAAAAATAACGGCCTTGGAACTTGATCAGGAGGTCAATATGTGGAATAAAGCAACAATGTCATTGAGGGTTGTCATTCTCACCGCCGTCATCTTTCTCTCCGCGCCGTTCGTCTCATCCATCCAAAGCCAGGATATCAATGAAAGCATTCAATCCCTGCGTTCGTTTAATTATCAGACGGCAATGGATATGGGGAAACTGAGAAAGTATGCCCGCGGCGAGGCGAACAAATTTTTAAGTCAGCCGGCGGTGACGGACCAGATGAGGTCCTGGGCGGTGCAGGCCAGGGAGAAGTGGGTGGCGAAATATGGGGACCGTTACGTTCCAACCAAGCCGCTAGGCGAGCATACTCCCGGAGATGTTAACATGCCGATGCGAGTGTCCCAACCCTGGGAGGGGAGCGGCGAATACCGGGAATTTTTAAAGCAGGAATTCAAGAATCAGATGCAGATCCAATTTCCCGGGATGGTGGATCAGTTCATGCGCAATAACGTGTTAAAGGGGGCGGATATTGCCGGGGACGGGGCGGCGAAGGTTCAGCAGATGATCAGCTCGGTGACCGACCAGGCAACAAATGGCTTGGGGGAAATGGTTGACAAGACGTTTCATGAATGGACGAGGGGGACTTTTGGCGGAAACATGACGGACGATCCGGCCGGTTTTGTGGGGCCGCTTCAAAACCAGTTATCCGAAAAAATGGGCCTGGCGACGAAGGATGGGATGAAGGATTTTATTGATAAAGAGATGTTTGACATGCTGGGGGCGAATTTTGAACAGAAGCTGAATGATCTGACCCAAGGGGCGGCGGATACGATGGAGTCGATCAAGGACAAGATGGATTCGGTTAAGAATATCGATTTGGCGGCGATTGAGGCGAATTTGAAGGATATGCTGGAGGGGTCAAAGCTGCCCAATCCTTTTAATTTGTCGGCGGGGGATTATCTGGGACATCAGTTTCACAAGCTGAAGGGAGTGCCGACGCTAGGCATTCCGGACATCGAGATACCCTCTCCCGCGATGGCGGGGATATGGGCGGTAGCGGCGCACGAGCACTTTAGGAGGTCTGTGAAGTGTTGCATTTGGATCGACATCGAAGAGGTCAAGTCGGGAATCAATTTAATCAAGCATTTGATCTGGCAATTGGAAAAGAAGCCTCGGTCGTTTATGATGATCGGCGGGGATTTTGCTGGGCGCGGGATATTCGGGGGGCATGGGGCGAAGGGATTGACCCCCGAACAGAAGGCCAAGCTGGAAGAGCTGGCTAAAATGGCGGAAGGCCTCTCTGAAAAAATGGACCCGTCGAAGGCCAAGGAGAAATTGGATGAGATCATGGGCGGCTTGAGCGATTTCAAAGTCCAAATGGACGAGCAGATCGTGGCCTTGGGGAAGGCTCCGGAGGAGGGTTACGAAACGCCGGAGCAGGAAGGGGAGGAAAAATCCCAGGCCTGCGCGGAGGGGGACGAAGAGGCCTGCGGGTATGAAGAAGTAAAAGTAGCCTCGAAGGAGGATCAGACCGGGGCCACTGATGAATCACCTCAAGCCGACAGCGATTCGCCTTTGGACCCTGTTATTTTGTACAGCGGGGAGTACGCGTTGGAGGCGGCCGACTTAAAATTGAGAGGCCGGGGCCTCGACTATGAGTTGAAGCGTTATTACCGGAATCAATGGGAGCGGATGGGGCCGCTGGGCTACAACTGGACGCACAATTACGACGAGAAGCTGATCTTAAATCCTTCCAACAAAGATGTGGTCCATCAGAGCGCGGAAGGTTTGCGCTACTGGTATCGTTTTAACGAAAAGAGGCAGGGTTTTAATTCGCCGCGCGGTTTTTTCACGGAGCTGGGCAAGACGGAGGGGGGATATGTTTTGAAACAAGCCGACGCGAGTCGGCATTATTTCAACAGCGAGGGGCGGCTGACGAAGATTGAAGACCCCCATGGAAACGCGCTTCGATTTGAATACGGTCTGAGCGGGAGCGCGATTGTTTTGGTGCGCGTGGTGGACACGCTGGGGCGGGCGGTGGAGTACCGCTATAGTGATGAGGGTCTGCTGGCCTCGGTGGCGGATTCTTTTGGAAGAGAAGTGGTTTATACCCATGACGTTCAAAAAGACCTTGTGTCGGTCCGCTCGCCGGTTTCGGATGAATTTCCTCAAGGCAAAACAACCCGCTATGCCTATAGCGGCGGCCTGCTGGAGCCGAGGCTCAATCACAATCTTAACATGATCATGGACCCTAAAGGCCAGGTCTATTTAAAGAATGTCTACGGGGCCGAGGGATTGGAGAAGGACAAGATCACGGCGCAGTTGTTCGGCGGGAAAGAGAGCCTTCAGATGCGCGTGGAGTACCAGGCGTTGAAGGCTTCGAAGCCGACGGTCAACACGGCGTTAAGCCGGACGACGGTTTGGGACAGAAAAGGGGTTCAACATACCTATGAGCACAACGCCCAAGGCTTGCGCTTGAGCCATCAGGCGGAGAAGAATTCGCCTGAAAAGTTTGAATATAATAATGTTGGGCTTGTTACTAAACATATTTATCCCAGCGGGAAGGAAGAGCTGTTTAGCTATGAGGGGCGGGACCTGGTGGAACAGCGGGTCAAGGGGGAAGACGGCAAAACGATTCAGGTGCGTTATGGCTATGACAAGGAATTGCACAAGCCCCTCTTTCGGGAAATGATTTCGGGCGCCGAAAAGCGCCGCGAGGAATACGCCTACACCCCTTCGGGCCTGCTCAAGGAGATCAGGCGTGGGGATTTGGTTACGGTGTTTGAATATAACGAACACGGCCAGTTGATAGCGGAGAGCGAGGGTCAAAAGGCAAGGCGCTACGGTTATCAGGGGGCCGATTTGGTCAGTCTGACGGAGACCGCCGGGGAGGCGAGCCGCGCCCTGCGTTTGGCCTACGATTTGCGGGGCAACATTCAGGCGGTGACGGACCCTATGGGGAACCAGACCCGCTACTGGGTCAGCGCCGACAATCTGGTGGCGCAAAAGGAGGACGCGTTAAAGAACAAGACCTATTATCGCTACGATGCCAATGATAACTTGATGGAAGTTACTCGCGACGTGGCGGGGGCCTTAAACGCGGCCGACCTCGGTTATCAATTAAGAGAGCGCTACAACTACGACGTTTTAGACAATCTCATTAAGAAGGAACTCCAGGTCAACAGAGAGAAGTGGGTGGCGGAGGAATACGCCTACGATCTCAATGAAAACCTGACGCGGATTAAAGGGATCGACGGGACCGCGAGGGAATTCGTCTACGACCCCTTCAACCGGGTGACGGAGGAGAAGGCCGGAGGCGAGACGCAGAGAAAGCTCGAATACGACGCGGACGGTTTTTTGATTGCCGAGAGCGATGCCAAGGGAAACCGGAAGGAATACCAAAGGGATTCGCTCTCGCGCGTTGCCAAGTTTATTGATCCGTTGGGCAGTCATTTGGAGATTGACTACACCGGGCTGGGGGAGATCGCCGGTTATCAGTTTAAAGACGCCAAGGCCGCCATCTTAAAGGAAGTCCGGTTTGCCTATGACGCCCTGGGGCGCAAAGTCTCCGAGGAAGAGAGGCTGGTCGGCTCGGCGGAAGGGACGCAAGATTGGGTGAAAAAGGAATTTGTCTACGCGGGTCCCCTGCTGAAGGAAATCCGTGACCCGCTGGGGCTGGCGCAAAAGTTTGGCTATAATTCCTTCGGCGAAGTCGCCGCCATTGAAGACGCCTCGGGCAACGCGATTCAATTAAGCTACGATTCCAGAGGGCTGATCACGGAGCGAAAGATCGCCAAGGGGTTACATTCCCTATCGGAGCGCTATCAATATGACGCCCTGGGCCAGATTGTCTCCCAAACCGATGCCAAGGGGGCGAGTTACCAAAAAATCTATAACAGCCTGGGCCAGCTCATTAAAGAGATCGATCCCTTAAACCAGGAGACGCTCTATTATTATGACGGGATCGGACGCTTGCTCAAAGAGGCGCAAGGGACAAGGGAGCGAAAACTTTTGTGGAATAATGAAGTCTTGGAGGCCTTCCTCGATGGTCAGGGCAATAAAGTCCAATACACTTATGACAGCCAGGGGCGCAAAAAAACCGAAGTGGGAGCCGACGGCGTGCGCAGGGAATACGCCTACGACGCGGCGGGCAACCTTACCTCGCTGACCGCGGGCCAAACGAAGTATGACTATACCTATGACGCCCTCAATCGTTTGATTGAAAGGGCCAGCGGCGCCTACAAGCAAACTTACGGCTACGATCCCTTGGGCCGGCTGACGGCCGGCACTGATTTGAACGACCCCGCCGATCCCACCGATGATATCACCTCCCAATTTGGCTATGACAATCTTGGCAATCTTGTTCAAGAAACTTTAGCCGGCCGCACCTTAAAAAAACGTTTCGACATTCGGGGCCAAAAGACCGCCCTCTTCTATCCTTCGGGCGAAGAAGTAACGCAGAGTTTTGATCCCGCGGGCTGGCTGGAAAATATCCAGGTGAACGGCCAAAGTGTCAGCCAGTATCAATACGCCCTGTTGGGATTTACCCAAAAAGAAACACTGGGCAACGGCATTACCAAAAACTTGAATTACGATTCGCTGATGCAACTGGTGGAGGAAAACTACCAAAAAGAAAAGAATATTCTCTCCAAACTGGCCTACGCCTACGATCTCAAAGGGAGGGTGATTTTAAAAGAAGACGTCAAACAAAAGACCTGGGAGGTCTTTGGCTACAATAATTTGGATCAACTGGAAAAAGTAGGGAAGACCGAAGGTCCCAGAGGGAACAAAAATTCATGGGATCAGGCCTGGTCGCTGGCCGCAACCAAACGCGAATACACCTACGCCGCCGAGGGCCAGTGGCGAAGCATTATTGAGAAAGACGGCAAGAAGAAAGAAGAAGTCACAAACATCGCCTCCGGCGCGGGGTTTCAATACGCCTCCTTCAACGGCGATCCCCTAGCCTACGACGAACGCGGTAATCTTACCTCCCTCAACACTCAATACCTTTTCGAATATGACCCCTTCAATCGCTTAACCCAGGTCAAGGACAAGGCCACCGGCAAGCTCGTTGCCAAATACACCTACGACGCCCACAACCGGAGAGTCAAAAAACAGGTCTTCTTTGAGAACGTAAGGATGGGGCCGGTGGCAGCGAACGAGACAGCCGTTTCGAATGAGGCCGCCGACGCGGGTCCCTACATCCGTTCCATCGAGTTTGTCTATGACAACTGGAACCTCATCGAAGAATACGAAAACGGCCAGCTCGGCAACGTCTACATCCACGGCAAATCCCTCGATGAACCGGTGGCGTTAAAGTCGGGCGGGCGGCTTTTTTATTATCACCGCGACCGCCTCGGCTCCATCACCGGCTTGAGCGATGAACACGGCCGGATGGCCCAGCGCTACGAGTATGGCGAATACGGCGCGCTGACCGCGCGGGGACCGGAGCCGCAACCAAAACTCCGCACCGCCGCCGCCAAGGCCTCCGACCTGGCCCCCATCGCCCCCATCTCCAACCCCCTCACCTACACCGGCCAATACTTCGACGCTGAAACAGGACTCTACTATTACAAAAACCGCTACTACTCCCCCACCCTCGGCCAATTTACCTCCAAGGACCCCTTAGGCATGATCGATGGACCCAATGTGTATGCGTATGCTACCAACGACCCGTTGAATTGGATTGATTCCTTTGGAACAGAGAAGGGGAAGAAAAACGAACTCGTTGAGACCCTTCTAGATGTTGGCCAATTTGTACTTGATGTGGGTGGCCTCATCCCCGGCATTGGCGAGCCTCTGGATTTACTTAATGCCGGCATTTACACTGCCAGGGGCGATTATACAAATGCCGCCCTCTCCGCCGGCGCCGCCATCCCCTTCGCCGGCTGGGTGGCCACTGGTGGGAAATTTGTCAACAAGGGCGCCAAACTTATCAAAGCGGTGGATAAGGGGAGTGATGTTACCAAAGCCTATGGGAAAATTATTCCTAAAGGTGCATATGAGAAAATAATAAAGGAAGGAGGACTACCTAAGAAGAATTGGCCGACAGTAGGAAAGTTTGATGATCTTAGGAAGGTTGATTTAAGCAAACCTGATGATATTATTAAAACAATTTATAACAAGAACCTTCAGAAGGATCCAAAAATTAGAAAATACTTTGAAAAGGGGGGAGAATTGATTGAAGTAAAACCATCTGTTCGGGTAAAACCTGCTGGCAAAACAAATATGGGCCCAAAGGGAATTCCACAGTTTAAAGTAGAGGGGCCAATTAAAACTGATGAAATTTTTATAGTTAATTGAAATGAACTTTGAGAAATTTAAAAAACTGAGCGATGAGGAAAAAACTGATTACCTTTGTCACTCTCTTGGAGATAAAGCTTTATTTAAGAACATCCAAAAATCTTTTTTGAGTGAATTTAGTTTTAAAAAAGTTGTTAATGTTGTTGTTGACAGATATGGAATCGGAGAAGTTCCTAGTGTTGTAGTAACCTTAAGAAAAGGTGGAGGCAAAGTCATTTTGCCCAAATCTTATATGGGATTGCCAATAATTAAGATAAGAAAAAGAAAAGGGGTCAAGTTGGACTTCTGACCCAATTTTGATGACATGGTCATAAGCGACTACGGGTACTATGAACAATGATCAAATCAGATACCGATGGTCTGATGCGTGGCTACTTGTTGCCATTGGAACTGCCGCCATGGAAGGGCCCGCTGAGTTTTGGCAAATCATTGCCGCAGGGGACGCCATTAATCATGCCATTTTCACCCGGGAGGAATTCGAAAGCGGGCTATGCAGGTTGGTTAAAGGTGGATGGATTAGGGGAATCGATGGGCGGTTCGAACTGACAAAAAAATTGAAGAGCAGAAAAAACGTTTCCCTATCGATTAAAAATATTGCGCAGCTATTAGATGCTAGACCGTGGGCACCTGGGGAAATCATCCCACATCCAAATAACAGGTTAAATTATCCAGGCTTCTCATCCGATGCTTTTACTCAAGCCATTAAAAAATATAAAAACAGTATAAAGAGGAAATCCGGGGACACAATACACAATTCCATCGAAAAATAGATATTGTGTCCCCCGAAATCAGGGGACACGATATTTATTTCGGCCTATGAGGAATTAAGTATCGTGTCCCTCTATTGCCCCCGATTTCAAATGATGAAAAAACTGGCTTTCTTATTGTTTTTATCCCAGCTTGGCATGATTTCCTTGTGTTATGCGGATATTCCCGAAACGTTTATTATCAAAACGGATTTGGAAATGAAGAATGGAAGAACAACTTCCGGCTTTTTAGAGAGCAGTGGTTATGGTGGCTGCGTTAAGAAAGGGAATCAGTATGTTGTTAGAGGTGACAATTTTGAAAAAGTTGTTCTGAACGACGAGGCCTTTTTAAAGAGATTCATAAAAAAGGGCGCAGACGAGGAAGTGGCCCTTTTCCAGAAAATCTATTCTATTGCTTACATTCCCGAAAAGCGGGATAAAATTTGCTGTGATGGGGCCGATTATCTCCTTGAGAAAAGAACTTCGTTCACTGCAACATTAGAGTCGGAAAGAATCAAAGTAAATCTGGCCACAGTTAAAAAGGCCCATATTGTCAGTTGTCAGGTGATTGGCGTTGCTCCCGTAGTTGTTTTGAATAAAAAAGAACTGACATTACTCCAAAAACCGGCTATTGCGCTTTTCGTCGATGAAAACTATTCCACATGTGGGCATATCAGTTTAGCTAGCTATAACTCTCAATGGGATACCCCTCAGAAACTCCAAACCTTATTTAAGAAATACTTGAGCGATCAAAAGATTTTGCAACCTGAGGGAGCCGATGCTCCTTGGTGGCGGGGTATATGTGAGCATTATTATGACCATTTCAGAAAAGAGTTTCTTCCGAAAAATATAGTCCTTCTGATCTATCAGGTGACGGATTGAATATAAGAGAATCGCCACTTTCGCGATATCGGGGGCTGGTCAGTTACTTGCCATTTTAAAATGAGACACTTTTACATACTGACAACTTTTTTCGGACTGTTGATTTTGTGCAGTTTTAGCAATTCTGAGACGCACACTTTGCAACTTATTTCCAAAACAGACATTGGGCAACTTAAACATCGGAAAGCAGAAGTAGATACCCTTTTCAACAACAACAGAAATAAAATAATTGTCTTTGTAAAATTGGCTGACAAGAATGATTTAGTGCAAATAGAAAATGAAAAGTGGCCAGACAGTATTGAAACTACTTACAACTTATTTAAAGGCAACAACGGAAAACTTATTGTTGCTAGAGAAATGCCTTACAGTGAAAGCGGGGACTGGGACATAACCTTTTCTCATTACTTTGACAAAGACGGAAAAACTTTTGCTTTTGAACGCCAGACAATTTTTTTTAACAGCATTTGCACTGACGATGTTGCATACGAGACAAAAACGGAGTACTACGACACTGACCTCAAGATAATTGGCAAAGAATATAAATTAATTGACCAAAAAGGAAACAGCTTACAAAAGGACAGTTGTATTTTCGACTATGACAGAGGATACAAAGTTATTGCGAACATTGACAAATATTTACGAGACAAAAAAATAAAAAACGGCAAGTAGCAAGTGCTTTAATGCAAGCGGGGATGCAAGGCGGCGAACTATAGTGGATATCAGGGGACACGATACTTATTTCGGCCTATGAGGAATTAAGTATCGTGTCCTCCGAATTTTGTCCCCCGAATTTGTATAAGGGGTCAAGTCGATTGATGAAATTATGAAGAAAGTCTTTTTGCTCACCCTCTCACTTAGCGCTCTCGGCTCGGGTCTCGTGGCTCATGCAGAGATCCAACCCGGACTCACCGTAATCAAGCGGATTCGCGGAAACGATAATCGCGGAAAATTTAGCATTCAGTACGTACAGCTCACCCGCAAACTCACCAACCGCGCGATTCGCAATAAGCTGAACACCTCGCTGTTGAAAGAAGCCAAGAGGTACATCTGTGACGCCGATCCCAAGCGACGCAAGAACATGGAATCGAACCTCGCCCCCAAGGTGACCTTCGCCAATCAGGAAGCCCTGGCCATCACTAGTAGCTACGACTTCTATTGTGGCGGTCCTTACCCGGATGCCGGCATTAGGACTTCGTTCTATGACCTGCGCAGCGGTGAAAAAGTGGCCATTGAAGATCAGGTTCGTGACCTGAAAGTCTTCAAGCATTTGGTTGTGGAAAAGATGCTCGCCAATATTCCACCTGATATGGAGGGATGCAAGGATTACTACACCGATGAGCAACTCCTCGACAACGACCTCAAGTTCGAAGTGAAGGAAGGCAAGCTCGTAGCTAGCCAGGACTACGCGCACGTGGCCCGCGCCTGCGAGTACGACACCGATATTTTTTTCGCCGATGTGAAGAGCTTCGTGAAGGAGGGCTCTACCCTCGCGTGTATCATTAAGTATAAATCGGGGGAAGGTCAGTTGAGATCATTGAAACCGACGTAAAGGAAATCAAACAAAAATTGAATGGTGTCGCTGACAAAGTCGAACGACACGACGAAGACATTGTCTTTCTAAAATCCGCGGTTACTCAAACATAGCAACCGGGATGTCATAGTAAAAAGCCCGTTTAAGTTACAATCCAAATTCTCTGGTTGCCAAGGGGAATTTTATTGCATAAAAAGAGGGCCAAACCGCACTTCTGTTTCTTATGGCATCTGATCAAAAACAGGGCCTCAAAATTTTCAAGGCCGTCTTTGGTGAGGTTTCCTGGATGCCTCCAAAATGGCTCGTCTCCATTAAAACCGGCATCAAGCAACCCTGTTCCCGGATGGTTGCACGTTATACCTCCCTAAAACACCATCACCCGCGCAGGTTTTGGACATTTCACATGCTCTCGGTGTTGCTGATTGCCTGCGGTAGCGGGGGGATTATTTGGTATAAAATCCTTCCCAAGCCGGTCCGATACACCTTTTATGTAAACAACCCTTCCGCAACGCCGATGGAAAAAGATGCCAAGCCCTATCCGGCCAGGATTATTTTTAACAACTCGGTGGCCCAACTAAAACAGGTCGGACAAGAGATATCACAAGGCATTCAACTCTCACCGGGATTAGAAGGGACCTGGAAATGGGAATCCGACCGGCAACTCGTTTTTACTCCCAAAGAAGATTGGCCGGTGGGCCAGGAATTTGATGTCGCCTTCGCGAAAACCCTTTTTCCCGAACACATCCTTCTTAAAAAATATGAGCACCGCTTCCAATCGGCTTCATTTCAGACCGAACTCGCCAAGAAGGAATTTTATCAAGACCCGAGAGATCCCAAAAACAAAAAGATCCTCGCAACCCTCCGCTTTAGCCATCCGGTCGATCCGGCCAGTCTGGAGAAACGTATCCAGGTTCAAATGAAAGAGGAGAAGAAGAAAAAGGATTTCGGTTATCGCGTCACCTACAATGAATTCAAAAGCGAGGCTTACATTCATACCAATACCGTCACAATCCCGTTGCAAGATGCAGAGATGATCGTGACTGTTCAAAAAGGGATTCGCTCAGCCAAAGGCGGCCCGCCAACAAAAGAAGAAATTGCTTTCCAAGTGGGAATTCCAGGTGTTTACAATTTTTTTAGGCTTGAGAAGGCCTCGCTGACCCACGCCTACAACAAACTGTTGGAGGCTGAACAGGTTTTGGTTTTTGAGATGACGGACGGGGTTTTGTCTCAGGATTTTCAAAAAAATTTGGAAGCCTATCTTTTGCCCTTGGATCGTCCTCCCCTGCTGGAAGGAGGAGAGGTTGAGAAAAATTATCGCTGGCAAAGCCCATCGGAAGTAGGCCCCGAAGTTTTGGATGCGGCCGCACCTTTAAAACTGGAGGCAATCCCCACCGACAAAGAATATTCCACTCTTCACAGTTTTAAATTTGAGGCCGAAGAAGACCGTTATCTTTATCTCAAACTTAAAAAGGGTATTTCATCCCATGGCGGCTACATCCTGGCCAAGGAACATGACAAAATTTTGAAAGTTCCGCCGCTTCCCAAGGAGGCCAAAATCCTGCATGAGGGGGCGGTGTTGAGTCTGGCCGGCAAGAGGACGATCACGGTCGTCTCCCGCGGCGTGCCCGCTCTCCATTTCGAAATCGGCAGGGTCTTGCCAAATCAGGTCAATCATCTGGTAAGTCAAACCGCCGGGAATTTTGATCACCCCGACTTTCACTATTACAAATTCGACCGCGACAATATTACGGAGCGCTATACCGAAATACGCGAACTGGCCGACTCCGCGTCGAAAAAACCCCAATACAGCGCCTTTGATTTCACCGATTATCTCAAAGGCGCCTCTGACCACGGCCTCTTTTTCGTTACCGTTTCCGGTTACCGCCCCGAAGAAAAGAAATTCATCGGTTCCCAAGACCACCGTTTTATCCTGGTGACCGACCTCGGTCTTCTGGTCAAGGATTCCCCTCACGGCACCCACGATGTTTTTGTTCAATCCATCGATCAGGGGCGCCCGGTCACGGGAGCAACCGTCGAAGTCCTCGGCAAAAACGGCCTGCCGATTGCAACCAAAAAGACGGACGATCAAGGACACGCCCTCATTCCCTCGCTCAAGGATTTCAAGCGTGACAAAGAGCCGACGGTTTATGTCGTCCGCAAGGGAAAGGACCTTTCCTTTTTAACCTACGACCGGCGCGACCGGGACTTGAACTTCTCCCGCTTCGATATTGGCGGCATCGGCACCTCATCCTACGGGAAAGAACGCCTTGATGCCTTTCTTTTTTCGGACCGGGGCATCTACCGGCCGGGTGAAACTTTTCATATCGGCATCATCGTCAAAACCTCCGACTGGAGCAAAAAGCTTGCCGATATTCCATTGGAAATCGTCGTCAGCGACGCCCGGGGTCTGGAGGTACAAAGGGAAAAGATTTTCCTATCAGGCCAGGCCTTTGAAGAGATTGCCTATCAAACCGAGGAGACCTCCCCCACGGGTATTTACCGGGTCGATGCCTATGTGGTCAAAGACGACGATAAGCGCAGCTGGCTTGGAGAAACGTCCGTCAGAGTGGAAGAATTTCTTCCGGACCGAATGAAAATCACCTCCGCCCTTTCTTTAGAAAGAGAGAAAGGCTGGGTTTTGCCCGAAAATTTGAAAGGCCGGGTCACACTAAAAAATCTCTTCGGCACACCCGCGGCCAACCGGCGCGTTGCCGGATACATCTTGCTTCGGCCCCAAATGGCCTTTGAGTTTCAAGAATACCGCGATTATATTTTTACCGATCCCTTTAAAGAAGAAAACAAGATCAGCGAGCGCCTTAAAGATCAAACGACCAATGAAGAGGGAGAGTGTGAATTTGATCTCGATTTGAAACGTTTTGGCAAGGCAGCCTATCATCTCACCTTTACCGCCGAAGGCTATGAAGCCGCCGGCGGCAGATCGGTCGTTTCTCAAAGCTCTACTCTGGTCTCCCCGCTGGAATTCCTGGTCGGCTTCAAGCCGGACGGGGATCTTCGTTATATCCGCAAAGAGAGCGAAAGAAGCGTGCATCTCGTTGCCGTCGATCCTGCCTTGTCGAAAATCGCAAGCTCCGGACTCACTTTTGATTTCGTGGAGCTTCAATACGTTTCGGTCTTAACCAAACAGGAAAGCGGCGTTTACAAATACGAATCGGTCAGAAAAGAAACGAGGCGAGCCAAAAAACCGCTTGCCATTCCCGCGGATGGTCTTCTCTACGAACTCCCCACAAAAGATGCCGGCGATTTTGCCTTGATTGTTCGTGATGAAAACGATACCGAACTCAACCGGATCGAGTTTAGCGTGGTGGGCGAGGCTGATCTGGGCCGCAGTCTGGAAAAACATGCCGAACTGACCATCAAACTCAACAAGACCGACTTTAATCCGGCAGAAGAGATAGAAGTCAGTATCAAGGCCCCCTATACCGGCAGCGGACTCCTAACGATTGAGCGGGACCGTGTTTTTGCCTTCAAATGGTTTCAAACCAAAACCACCGGCTCCGTTCAAACGATCCGCGTGCCGAACGACCTGGAAGGAAATGCCTATATTAATGTCAGCTTCGTCCGCTCGCTCGATTCCAAAGAGATCTACATGAGTCCCTTGAGCTATGGGGTGGCTCCTTTTACGGTCAGCCGGGCAAGGAGAATCCATCCGATTCAGATCAGCGCACCCGACACGGCCAAGCCGGGAGAACCCTTCCCCATTAAATATAAAGGGGCCCATCCCGCCAAGGCGATTATTTTTGCCGTTGATGAAGGGATATTGCAGGTGGCCAAGTATCAAACCCCCAAGCCGCTCGACCACTTTTTTCGCAAGCGGGCCTTGGAGATGACAACCGCGCAGATTTTGGATCTTATCCTGCCGGAGTTTGTTTCGGAACAATTCTTGTCGGCAGCCGGTGGCGGAGAAGCGGAGGCTTTGGGCGCTAACCTGAATCCCTTTAAAAGAAAAAAATTGAAACCGGCGATCTTTTGGTCTGGGATTATTGATCTCGACAGCAAAGAAAGGGAATTGGTTTACCATATTCCCGATCACTTCAACGGCACCCTCCGTGTAATGGCCGTTGCAGTCTCCCCCTCGACTATCGGTGTCGACGAGAAAAAATCTTTTATCCGGGGCGATCTTATTATGAGCCCCAATGTTCCGACCTTCGTGGCCCCTGGTGATACGTTCGAGGTCAGTGTTGCCGTAACGAATAATGTTAAAAATTCAGGAGAGGCGGCCCTAGTGACCTTAGCCCTTGCAACCTCCGAGCATGTCCAAATTTTGGAGGAGGCAAACAAAAAAATCAACGTGCCGGAGGGGAAAGAGAAAACAGCCCGTTTTAAGGTGAAGGCCAATGACATTTTGGGCTCTGGCCGCTTTACCTTCTCCGCGTTGCTGGATAATAAAAAAAGTCAATATACAATCGATCTGAGCGTCCGACCGGCCACGCCTTATGTGACAACGCTGACATCCGGATTTGTTAAAAAAGGGACAAAAGATGTCCCCGTCACCCGAGAAATGTATCCCCATCATCGAAAGCTGGAAGCATCCGCCTCAATGGTCCCCTTAGGTTTGGCGCACGGATTGATCCATTTTCTAAAGGAATTTCCCTACGGTTGTACTGAGCAAATAGTCAGTCAAGCCGTTCCGGCCCTGTTGCTTCGCAATCGCCCCGACTTCGGCTTTGAACCCGAAAAGGCGGAAGCAAATTTGGGGCGGACGATCCGTATCTTGCAGGCAAGACAAAATGAAGAGGGGGCCTTCGGCTTTTGGGCGGCCAATTCCCATGTCGACAATTTCCAAAGTGTCTATGCTCTCCACTTTTTGACCGAGGCCAAGGAATCGGGCTACCCCGTTCCGATCCGTTTGCTGGAAAAAGGATTGGGGTTTCTTAAAAACCTGTCGAATCAAGTGCCGGCATCCCTTGCAAAAGCCAGAAATCAAGCCTACGCCATTTATATCTTAACCCGTAACGGGATTGTCACCACAAACGAGTTAACGGTTTTAATCGAATCCCTGGAAAAGGAATATCCAAAAACCTGGAAAAAAGATTTGAGCGGTCTCTACGTCGCGGCGACTTATCAACTCTTGCAAAAAGAGAGCCAGGCTCAAGACATCATCGCAAAAGTTTCCGCCACTGCCGTCAGCACAACCGATCATCACGCTTCCTGCGAGCCTTTCGATCATAACAGCCAATATCTTTATATTGTGGCCCGCCATTTTCCGGAAAATTTAAAAAGATTTACCGGCGGCCAAATCATGCAAATACTGCAACCCCTTATGGAGGGTCATTATAATACGATCACTTCCGCTTACACGATTATGGCGCTGGATGCCTATATGGATGCCGTCCCGGAGGCCGAATTGGCCAAGGTCTCCGTTAGCGAAATTCTGCCCGGCGGCCAATCCAAGCTCCTTTTGCTTCCGGAAGGAACATTTCCCGCCGCTTCCTTTTCCGAGCAGGCTGAAAAAATTCGTTTTGAGGGAAAGGCTGAACAATCCATTTTCTACCAGATGACCGAGGCCGGTTTTGACCGAAACCTGCCTGAAAATCAGATCAAGGACAAACTAGAGGTCTACCGGGAGTACCGCAATGAAGAGGGGAGTGAAATCGACAAGACAGAAGTCGGAGCCAACGTCGATGTTCATCTTAAATTCCGCTCTATCCAAGAAAGCGGTTGCCAGAATATCGCCATCGTCGATTTGCTCCCGGGAGGTTTTGAAGTCGACATCGAGGCCTCGCGCAACTCGGAGACCGGCTGGATCCCCGAACATGTCGAGATCCGGGGAGACCGAGTGATTCTCTACGGTTTTGTGGGCAGTTCCACCCAGGAATATGTCTACCGAGTCCGCGCCACCAACGCAGGCACCTATCAAGTGCCCCCCACTTTCGGCGAGGCGATGTATAACCGCAGTGTCAAAGCGAGAACACTTGGCGGTCAAATGGTAGTTACCGAAAGAGAATGAAACAAAGATTTTTTGTCTTGCTTTTATTGGCTGCTCTTGGAGGCGCCGCTCTCTTTGCTGTTCCCAGACCCGACCTTTTGAAACCCTACTCTTTTTCAAAAGCAATCTACGACCAAAATCACCGATTATTAAGACTGACCCTCTCCACGGATGACAAATTTCGTCTTCAAACCTCTCTCAACGAAATCTCTCCTTATTTGAAAGAGGCCACCCTACTAAAAGAGGACCGCTATTTTTACGGGCATCCGGGATTCAATCCGTTTTCTCTGTTCCGTGCCGCATGGCAAACGTATCTCGCCCGGAGCCGGCGCACCGGCGCGCCTCCACCATTACCATGCAGGTGGCCAGGCTTCGTTTTGATATCCCCACTCACACTATTTTTGGGAAACTTAAACAGATTCTAAGGTCGATTCAATTGGAACGACACTATTCCAAAGAAGAGATTCTAGCCGCCTATTTCAGTCTGGTTTCCTATGGGGGCAATATTGAAGGAGCGAAAGCGGCAAGTCTCATCTATTTTCATAAAAACGTGGATCAACTGACCTTGCCGGAGGCCTTGACCCTGGCCGTCATCCCGCAAAGCCCCCTGCGAAGGTCTCCAAAGGGAAACCAGGTGGACAAAAACAACAGGCTTTTGGAGGCGCGCAACGAACTTTTTGCCCAATGGATTCAAAAATATCCCGATGATGCCGGGAAAAAATCTCAATTGGATCTTCCCTTTGCCATCTCGCAAAGAAAAAACCTCCCCTTTCATGCCCCCCACTTTGTCGATGCCGTCTTAAAGGAATTTCCTGACGAAGGAACTTTGACTACGACACTCGACCTAAAATTGCAAAAAATTTTGGAGAGACAGGCGGTCCGCTATATCAAAAAGAAAAAACCGTTCGGCATTCAAAATGCCGCCTCCCTTTTGGTTGACCACCGGGATATGTCGGTCAAGGCGATGCTCGGTTCCGCCGATTTTTTCAACGATGCTATAGAAGGACAGGTGAACGGAACACAGGCCAAGCGCTCCCCTGGATCAGCTCTAAAACCCTTTATTTACGCACTGGGGATCGATCAGGGGGTGATCCATCCGATGACGATGTTGAAGGATTCCCCAATTCATTTCGGCGACTACAGTCCCGAAAATTTCGACGGCAAATTTACCGGGCCGGTAAAGGCGACGGAGGCCCTCATCAACAGCCGCAATCTTCCGGCCATTTATGTCGCCAATCAACTCGCACAACCAGGTCTTTATGACTTTTTGAAGAAAACCGGAATATCCGGGCTTCGCGAAGAGGATTTCTACGGATTGGCCCTGGTCCTAGGCGGCGTTGAAGTTACTATGGAGGAGCTGGTCGGGCTTTATGCCATGCTTCCCAATCAGGGGAATCTTCAGCCTTTGCGAAAATTAGAAGAAGAAGAGGGAAAAACGACGGGTCGTTTTCTCAGTCGGGAGGCGGGCTTCCTTATCCTGGATATGCTCAAAAAAAATCCGAGGCCGGGGGAGGGTTTTCGCCCCGAATGGACCAACAATCCGCTACCGGTCGCCTGGAAGACGGGCACTTCTTACGCCTTCCGGGATGCCTGGTCGATTGGAATTTTCGGACCCTATGTCCTGGGGGTTTGGGTGGGAAATTTTGACGGCAAGAGCAATCCCGCTTTCCTCGGAAGAGAAGCGGCGGCACCGCTGATGTTTCAAATCATTGATGCGATCAAGGGAGAAGAAAAAAAATTAACGGAGCCCTTCATTTCCGACAGGCTCGATATTAAAAAAGTCGATGTCTGTTCGGTTTCGGGCCAGATTCCCGGCCCTTTTTGTCCGCATACCCTCCCCACATTTTTCATTCCAGGCAAATCCCCCATTCAAGTTTGTGAGATTCACCGGGAAATTCTAATCGATGCCGATACGGGACTGCGGGCCTGCCAAGCAACTACCGCGACCCAAAAAGAAGTCTACGAATTCTGGCCCTCCGATCTGCTGAAGATCTTTCAAGTCGCAGGCATCCCGAGGCGCATCCCCCCTCCCTACCAAAAAGTTTGCCCGCTGAACGTCCAAACGGACCGGGGACTCCCGCCTAAAATCACCTCACCAAAGAAAAACCTTGTCTATCAACTCCGGCTCGATTCCAAAAAAGAAACCACCCTTTCCTTGATGGCGGTTGCCGACGCGGATGTCAGGGGAATTCATTGGTTTATCAATGAAGGATATTTGGGAACCTCACCCGGTCAGGAGCCCTTCTATTGGAAAATGCACCCCGGCAATTTCATCCTGCGCGCCGTCGACGATCACGGACGCTCCGATGCGGCAAAAATCGAGGTAGAAGCGGCGGAATAACTACAATGATTGACAAACCGGTGTTTCATAGTAAAAAACCCGTTTAAGGAGGAAGTCATGTCAAAACCAACTACCAAAAAGCATAAAAGGCTGGCACTCAAACTCTTGGGGTTAGCATTTTTGCTCATTCCATTGGCATTGAGTTTTGCCCCATCGGATTCGATCGCCAAACAACCCAACAAGGGAGAGAGCGAAACCGTCCGGTCAACAACCAACAAAGATGGGATTCAGTGGGATTTGCAAACGGGGAGACAGATTTACCACAACCAAATCGACATCATGAAACAAAAAGGGATCAAAGTGGATAATGACCCTCAGATGGTTGGCCGCCTCATAACGATTATGAACCGGCTCAAGAAAAAATCTCTCATCCCCGACATCCCTTATGAAGTGCATTATATCGATACGTCAGTCGTCAATGCCGTTTGCTATCCCGGCGGCGGGATTATGTTTTTCAAGGGGCTGTTCGATCCCCATTACGGGTTGGTTGACGCAAAGAGCAACGACGAAATCGCGGCGGTGATGGGCCATGAAATTGCCCATGCGACCCTGCGACACGGATATAAAGGCTACAAAAAAAGACAGACCCTTCGCATGATTGGGGCCATCGGTTCGGTGGCGACCGGAGCGATCGGTACTGACGTCGGCAAAATTTTTGATTCAGTCTTTGATGCGAGCACGGGGATTTATCTTCCCGCCTACTCCAGAAAAAATGAGGCCGCCGCCGATTTGGAGGGGATGATTACAATGATGGGAGCCGGCTACAATCCGGAAAAGGCAATTCAAGTATGGGACAGGGCGGCCAAAAAATCGGGGAACAAAGGGATCAAAAGCGTGATCAATTTTCAATCGAGTATTTACTCCTCCCATCCCTCCAACAACAACAGGGCCAAGATGCTCACCAAACACCTGGAAAATCTCCGCCGCACAACCGCTAGAAAATGATGCATCTTTTGGGGACACGATACTTATTTCGACGTGGCGGGTTCGATGTTCCCAAACTACATTAGGCTCGAAGGAGGTCTTTAAGGCGGCCCGGGGCGATCAGGTTTGATTCGGTCTCGCCGCGGCAACCGTACCAGCATTTGGTGCACAAGGTTTCGCCGACCTGGGTCGGCCAGTATTTTGTGTAGTGGGCCATCCGGGGCATTTCGGAACAGCGCTGGACGTAGCCGTCCGGCGTGATTTGGATGAAATTGTGTCCCGCCTTGCAGTCGGCCACCCCCCCCTCTTTGAAATAAGGAACGATATGGTCCAGATAATAGTTCGAATTTTTGATGTGGCGGTATTCCCGTTTCATTTCTTTTAACTCGCCCACGATTTCAGCCAACTGTTTCATCCGTTCCTCACGCACCCACTCGCTCTCCTCGTTGGCCTTCAGCGTGCAAAAGGAGCTGAACGAAATAAAACAGTCCCACCCCAGGGCCTTGCGGGCCAGAGGCAAAATCTCGTCGAGGTTCGATTCCATGATGATCGAGTTGAAACAAATTTTGTAGCCTTGGGAGCGGAGTTTTGGCGCGACGGTTGAAATATGCTCAAAGAGTCCGTCGATTTTTCGAACCTCGTCGTGTTTTTTGCTCAAATAATCGAGCGAGATGGTGATCTGATCGACGCCGGCCCAACGCAGTTTTTCGGCCGAGTCTTCGTTCAATAACGCCCCGTTCGTGATAATCATCATGTAATGACACCAGGGGCGCATTTTTTTCAACAGGTCGGGATAGTTTTTGCGCAACATCGGCTCGCCCCCGGAGACGGAACAGAGGACGGGCCGAAAGCGTTGAATCACCGGCCCGTAGTCCTGCAATTCATCGGGCGATTCCAACTGCCAGCAGTGACAGAAAAAACACTTGGCGTTGCACAGCTTGGTAAACTCGACGTTGACCAGATAGGGCCGGTGCTGGAGCTTACAGCGCAGATAATAGACAAACCCGCGCCAGCGGGGGGGAGAGGGGCGGTGACCGTTGGAACCGTTTGTGGGCATAGCCGGCGGGAGCCTATCACGGAGCGATTTTAAGAGTCAACCGCAGGTTGGAAAAACTAAATTTTACGCCGCAGGCCCTCGGGGAGATCCTCGATGGGAACATCCCCGTGCATCCGCAGCTGAATCGCCCGGTAGCGCCGGAGGTTGGCTTCGGCATCTTCAAGAGTCAGCATCGGATCCCGGGCCATCAGGGCCTCCACCGTTATCAAAGCGAACCGCCGCATCCGAAAATAGAAATTAATATCATCCTTATTGATGCCCCGAACCGCCATGAGCTTGTCGAAGACCTTGTTGCGAACGACGCGGTAAAACCACCCCTTCGTTATTTCAATCTTCGCTCCTCTCCTCCGCAACGTCGTATGAAGAGCGATAAAAACATCTTGGACTGTCTCCTCGACGTTTTCCCTTGAATTGAGTCCGAACCGTCGCAGGCCTTTTCCGGCCATGTGGAAGACCAGGGGACGATAGCGGGCCATGCAGGTTTTAAGCTCTCCTTCCGCCTCGGCGGGTCCCAACCGTCTCTCCCCATTGGAGGCCGGCGGCCGCACGGGGGGAAGGAGGGCGAGCCGTCCCCTTAATTCGACTAAAGTCGCCGACTCCTCCAGGGTCCGAATTTGTTCGGCGCGTTTGGGGGAGACGGGATTCTCGCCCATGGCAAGCGTATCATACCTATTTTGGCTGATCCCCAGCCAACCGGCCAAGGCGCGCCGCGTTGTTTGGAATTTAGCCGGGGCCATCCTCAACGCGCGATTGGCCCTCTCCTCCCGGTAAAAATGGACTCTTCTATTATAATGTCTAATCCCTAAAGCCTCCAGGATTTTTCGTTTCATTTCGACCGGCGAAATATCCCGCTTGACAATATCGATGACGGCTTGAATGTCTCTTTGACCTCTTAATTTTCTACTACACCTACTGATACTTCTTCCAAATAAAGAGATTAAAGACAATTTTTTCTCAGCCAAAATCCGGTGAAGGGTAAAGACCTGTTCCCAATAGGGGGTTCGTTCCACATAGTCCCGCATTGCCCCGGCAACAAATGTCTTCAGGTTTTCCAGAGCCTCTGTTTTGTTTTCCGCTTCTTTGATAAGACGCAGGACGCCGGCCGGCAACGAAATCTGCCCGGTACGCCACGTGGAAACAGCCGCCTCGGAAAAAGAAAAAACCCGGGCCAAATCTCTGGCGCAAAGGCCGAGTCTTGATAAATGACGATCCATTTCTCCCTTTTTCAGCAAGACCGCCTTTTCCTCCCCACGCAAAATTTGACCTTTGATAGGCTGTGGCGCCCTCAGATAGATGGCCAGATAGCCAGCGTGGGGAGAGACAGCCGCCCCGCCCCTCACCAAACCGGCGAGCCGAACGAAAGGGCTGTTTCCCATCACAAAGGCATCGGCCTCCGCCGCCGTCAAAACGGTCACGTCCAGGGCCGCGGCATCGATGACCTCCGCGGCACCCGCCGCACCCGCAACACCAGCCGCCGCCTGCCCCCCCAATATACCGATGGAAAATAGATTCTGGACCATTTTTCCCTTCCCTACCAAAGATTTTCGCCCATTGCAAAAAATAGTTGCGTCCTGACACGGATGCCTATATTCGAGATGGATGGACAAAAAACGCCTGGAAGCCATCCGCCTGGCCACACCGGGACCGGTGGCGAGACACCTAAACAAACGCATTTCCCTGCCGATCAGCTGGCAGTTGGCCAAATGGGGGGTGCATCCCAATTGGATCTCCGCCTTCAACATTACCCTCGGCTGGAGCACCGGTTTTTTCACGGCTCAAGGAACCTACCCTTTTTACCTTTTGGGCGGTTTTCTTTTTCAAATGGCTTCCATCTTTGATGGCTGTGACGGCGAGGTGGCCAAACTGCGCGGGATGACCTCCAAGTTGGGTGAATGGCTCGACTCCATCAGCGACAACGGGGCGTTGATCAGTTTTTTTGCCGGTCTGCTGGCGGCAAACTTTGGCTGGGGTTTGGCCCTCTTGCTCGTTTCCGGCCTGGCCGTTTTATTTTTCCAAATTATTCTTTTTTTAAAGCGAAACACAAAATCAGCCAGCCTGGTGACTTTCGACAAGGAATATCTCTCCAAACTGCCGATCCAGAGCGGTTCTTTTTTGATGACCTTCATCCGCTACGGGCGCGTCTTCATGCGGAAAGACGTTTTTTCACTGATGTTTTTTCTCTTTGCCCTGGTCGGCATTTTGCCCGCCTGGCTTTACATCGCCGCCGTCGGCATCTGGCTGTCCAATGGGATATTACTATGGTTAAAATGGAAACAAAGAATCAGGCCATAAACCAAAATGAGGGTCCTTGGTCCCTGGTCCATGGTCCCTGGTCCTCTAAAAAAATTCTCTGCTTCGACTTCGACGGAACCCTCGTCGATTCGATGAATTGGCTGGCCGACCTGGCGGCCGGCGTGATGGCGGAGCATTACGACCTGCCCCCCGCGGAGGGGCGCCGGCTCTACGTTCAAACTTCGGGGCTGGCCTTTTGCGACCAGATGGCCGTTCTTTTTCCCAAAGAAAAAACGAAAAACGCCCGGGCCAATGCCGATTTTGAAGCCAAAAAGAGGAAAAACTATTTTGAGCAGATCCCTTTTGACGACTGCAAACCGACCCTGCAATATCTGAAAGAAAAAAAATACGCGGTGGCGATCTCGTCCAACAGCGCCGCCGACCTGGTGGAAAAACTGGCGCATCAACTGGAAATCCCCTGCGACCTGGCCCTGGGGTGGCGGAAAAATTTCGCCAAGGGGGCGGATCATTTCCTTTATGTTTTAAACCGGTGGGGAGTCCGCCGCGAGGAGACGGTCTTTATCGGCGATTCCCTCAAGGACGGGGAGCGCGCCGAAGAAAACGGGATCGATTTTATCGGCAAAGTGGGGTTGTTTTCGGCCAAAGATTTTCAAAACCATTTCCCCAAGGCGATGGTTATTTCCACTCTTGTCGAATTGAAAGTAATATTCTAACAGCGAGGATTTTCTATTATGAAGGCACTCATTTTAGCAGGCGGCCAGGGTGATCGTTTGAATCACCTAACCCAGAACCAACCGAAGGTTTTAGTGAACGTTGCCGGACGAGCGTTAATCAGCTATACCTTGGAATTTCTTCAAAACAGCCGTATTGCTGAAATCGGGGTGGTCGTTGGCTATCAAGCCCCCCTTTGCATTGATTTTCTGAAAAAACACTACCCTTCCGTTCGCATTTTTCAAACACCCCATTTTGATAAAGGGAGTCTCTTAGGCATGCAATGCACCCTCTCCATTTTGGATGATGATTTTTTATTATGCAATGCAGATCATATCTATCCCAAGCACCTTCTCGACGTGTTGCTAAAACAAAGCAAAGGGATCACGGCCGCCTGTGACTTTGATCGCCCCCTGGTTGCCGATGACATGAAAATCAAAAGGGGTCGGCAGGGGACAATTCAAGCCATTCACAAAACATTAAAAGATTATGATGGGGGTTATATTGGAATGACTTATTGCCCTGCCTCCAAACTCTCCACTTATCTTTCGGCACGGGAAACGGCGTTGGCTAAACTTGGTCCCAAGGCCTCCGTGGAGATGATTTTGGGGGACCTGGCCGCCCGGGGCGAACCGATCACGATCGCCGACACTTCAGGGATTCGCTGGCTGGAGATTGACACGCCGGAGGACTTGGAAAAGGCTGAACAGGCAATCAGGAATCTTCAAAAAGACGGTTCACTTTCGGGTCGGCCTCGCAGGCCTCGGTGACGGTTTCGGTGATTTCTTCGACCATTTCAAAAGAGGCGTCGTCCATAATGGGAAAAGAGGAAAACTTTTTGATCTGCGTTTTGACCTTTTGTTTTTTCAGTTCGCGGTTGAAAAAGGAGGGCCTCAAAACCTCGTGGGCCACATCGAAAAGGGTCGACTCCCCGGCCGCTTTCCCCTTCACCCAATTTTGGAACCACTTGATCATCTCACTTACCTTATCGGCGGAGCCCCAAAAAAGTTGCTTAAAAAAACGCGAAAAACGAAAAATTATTTTGTGGCCAAAATACACCAATATGCTAAGGAACGTCAAACCATGACTGAGATCCGAACAAAAATCCAAAAACCTCAAGGAAAACTGGGGGTTATGATAGTAGGCCTCGGGGCGGTCTCCACCACCTTTGTGGCCGGTGTTTTGGCAAGCCTGAGGGGCCTGGCCCGGCCTTTTGGTTCCTTGACCCAGATGGGGACCATCCGGCTGGGCAAACGAACCGAGCATAAGAGCCCCCTGGTCAAAGACTTTGTCCCCTTGGCGAACATGGAGGATTTGGTTTTTGGGGCGTGGGATATTTTTGCCGATGACGCCTACACCTCGGCGGTTAATGCCGGCGTTTTGGAAAAAAACCAGATCGAGGATTTGAAAGAGGATCTGCAAGTCTTGCGCCCCTGGAAGGCGGTCTTCGACAAAAATTACGTGCGCCGGCTGGATGGAACGCACGCCAAACAGGCCAAAACCAAATGGGATCTGGCCCAGCAACTGACCGAAGATATCCTTCGATTCAAAGACGAAAAAAAATGCGACCGGTTGAACATGATCTGGTGCGCCTCCACGGAGGCTTATCGCCAGCCGGCCGCCGTCCACGCCTCCCTGGAAAGTTTCGAAAAGGGGCTGAAAGAAAACGACCCGAATATCGCCCCCAGCATGATTTATGCCTACGCGGCCTTGAAGCTGGGGATACCTTTTGCCAACGGCGCCCCCAATTTGACGGTCGACACACCGGCCTTGCAAACGCTGGCCATCGAAACGGCCGCGCCGATCTCCGGCAAAGATTTTAAGACCGGCCAAACATTGATGAAAACAATTATCGCCCCCGGCCTAAGGGCCCGTCTGCTGGGGATCAACGGCTGGTTTTCATCCAATATTTTGGGGAATCGCGACGGCGAAGTCCTGGACGATCCGGAAAATTTCAAGACGAAAGAAGAGAGCAAGCTCTCCGTTTTGGACACGATTTTACAGCCGGAACTTCAACCGGAACTCTACGGCAATCTCTACCACAAGGTGCGGATCAACTACTATCCCCCCCGCGGCGACAACAAGGAGAGTTGGGATAATATCGATCTCTTCGGCTGGCTGGGTTATCCCATGCAACTCAAAATCAATTTTTTATGCCGCGATTCTATTTTGGCCGCCCCCATTGTTTTGGATTTGGTCTTGTTGATGGATTTGGCCAAGCGCGCCGGCATGAAAGGGGTTCAGGAGTGGCTCTCTTTTTATTACAAATCCCCCATGGTGGCGGAGGGGCTCTACCCCGAGCACAATCTTTTCATCCAGCAGATGAAGCTCAAAAACACGCTCCGGCATATGATGGGCGAGGAGCCGATCACGCATTTGGGAACCGAATATTACGAATGAAAATCTCGATTATCGGAACGGGATATGTCGGCTTGGTGACCGGCGCTTGTTTGGCGGATGCCGGCAACGAAGTCTGGTGTTCGGATAAAAACGAGGAAAAGATAAGGAAGCTGTCGGATGGGATTATCCCCATTTATGAGCCGGGGCTGGATTCATTGGTCAAACGCGGGATCACGGAGGAACGTCTTTTTTTTACAACCGCCCTCGCGCCGGCCATGGAGAAAGCGGACATCTGTTTTCTCACCGTCGACACGCCGTCCAACCATGACGGCACAACCGATTTAACCAATGTCTTTGCCGCCGCGGAGGCCTTGAGCGCGGCATTGGAACCTTCCACCCTCGTTGTCACCAAAAGCACGGTGCCGGTCGGAACCACTTTAAAAATAAAAGAACGGCTTAAAAAAAAATGGGAAGTGCCCGTCGCCTCCAACCCGGAATTTTTGAAAGAAGGAACGTCGGTTCAGGATTTCAGCCACCCCGATCGGATCGTGGTGGGAGTGGAACGGCCGGAAGACGCCGAGGTCCTTCGGGAGCTCTACGCCCCTTTCATGCGCAAACGGGAGCGTTTTTTGGTGATGGACATCCCTTCGGCGGAACTGACCAAATACGTCGCCAACGCCATGCTGGCCTGCCGCATTTCCTTCATGAATGAAATGGCCAATTTGTGCGAACGCGCGGGGGCGGACATCGACAAGGTCCGCGAGGCCCTCGGATGGGATCATCGCGTCGGCCCCCATTTTTTGTTTCCGGGGCTGGGGTACGGGGGATCGTGCCTCCCCAAGGACGTGGCCGCCCTCTTGCAGCTGGGGGCGGACAAAGACTATCCGCTTTCCCTGCTTCAAGCCGTTGATACCGTCAACAAAAAGCAGAGGAAAATCTTTTTTGAAAAAATCATCGGCCATTTCGGCTCATCAAAAAACTTGCGGGGCAAAAGGATCGCCTTTTGGGGAATCAGCTTCAAACCGGAGACCGATGACGTTCGCGAGGCCCCGGCCCTCTATTTGATGGAAAAATTGAGCGAGGGGGGGGCCATGATCCGCGCCTTTGATCCGGTGGCCGGTCCCAAAGCGCGGGAGACGCCCATCGGAAAAAAGGTCGAATGGGTCTCCAACAACTACGCCTGCCTGGAGGAGGCCGATGCCCTGGTGATCTGCACGGAATGGAATGAGTTTCGAAGCCCGGATTTCGAAAAAATGAAGCGGCGGATGCGCCGGCCGGTGATTTTTGACGGACGGAATCTCTACAACCCGCAAAAATTAAAAGCATCCGGGTTTTTTTACGCGAGCTTTGGACGCAATGAACAACAAGGGTAAAACCGTTTTGGTAACCGGCGGGGCCGGATTTATCGGCTCCCATCTTTGCAGTAAACTGTTGGATTTGGGCCACGAAGTGGTCTGCATGGACAACTACTTCACCGGCTGTAAAGACAATGTCCGGCATCTTCTTTCCTCCGACCGGTTTGAATTGATCCGGCATGACGTCACGGAGCCGATCCGGATGGAAGTCGACGCCATTTTTCATCTGGCCTGCCCCGCCTCTCCCGTTCACTATCAACGCGATCCCGTTCAAACGGTGAGGACAAATATTTTGGGCACTCTCAACATGCTCGACCTGGCCAAACACCGCGGTGTCCCGATGATTCACGCCTCCACCTCGGAGGTCTACGGGGATCCGCAAGTCCATCCCCAGCCGGAGGGTTACTGGGGAAACGTGAATCCCATCGGTCCGCGCGCCTGCTACGACGAGGGGAAGCGATGCGCGGAGACCCTCGCTTCCGATTATCGCCGGGCGTTCGCGACCGACACGCGCATCGTGCGCATTTTTAACACCTACGGGCCCCGCATCGCCACGGAGGACGGGCGGGTCATCTCCAATTTCATCGTGCAGGCCTTGCGGGGGGAGGCGATCACCGTTTACGGGGATGGCGGCCAGACGCGGTGCTTTCAATATGTCGATGACCTGATTCGCGGACTGCTCGCCGTGTGGGCCGCCCCAAACTTTCCGGGACCGGTGAACCTGGGCAACCCGGTCGAATATAAAATCAAGGAGGTTGCCCAACGCGTGCTTGCGGAGACGGGATCCAAAAGCAAAATAGTCCACAAACCCCTGCCGGTCGACGATCCCCGGCAAAGACAGCCGGACATTACGCTGGCCAAGGAAAAATTGGACTGGTCCCCGCGGGTGAGCCTCGAAGAGGGCCTGCGCAAAACCATCGCCTATTTTAAACACAAGTCATGAAGCTTTCCGTGGTGATCCCCGTTTATAACGAACAAAAGACCATTCGGGAAATTCTCAGTCGGGTGGAGGCGGCCGATATCGGCGAGCTCGCCAAGGAAATCTGACCCGCCCCCAGGGTCCAGGCCATCGAAACGGTGAAAAGTTTTCCGATGTCGAACCGCCGGGCGCAAAGGGCATGGGCCAGCAAAAAAATCCCCCCCACGCCCAGGATGTAACACGCCGACAGCATCACCCGTCGCATCCCCCGAATTTTTCCTTGAGAATCCCCCACAAGATAACGAACCCGTCCCGGACCCTGACCTTGGTCTCTCCTTTGCGAACGCGGTACTCAATGGGGACCTCCTTGATCTTCAACTTTTTTTTCAAGGCCCGAATCGTCATCTGCGCTTCCACTTCAAATTCTTCGGCGTCCAACGGCGGCATTCCTTCCACTTTAAAAACCCTCATTCCCGAATTGACGTCGCGCAAACGGGAGCCGAACAGCAAATTCACGAAGGCGGTAAAAAACTTGTTGGGGAGACGATTCCTTTTGGGAATATCGGTTATCCTTCTTTGGCCTACCGCCATGTCATAGGCCGGAAGATGCGTCAACAAGTCCGGAATCGATTGCGGCGGATAGGTGCAGTCGCAATCAATCAGGACCAGATTGTCGAAACCCTGTTGTTTGGCCACCGCGATCGCCTTGCGGACCCCCCATCCCTTTCCCTTCCCGTCCCGCTGATAAACAGGGACCCTGTTTTGTTGGGCAATGGCAACGGTTTGATCTCCGGAACCGGCATCCACGACAAACAGGTCGAACCCCAGTCCCCGGATTTGATCGATCATCTCCTGCAGGCTTTCTTCCTCGTTATAAGTAGGCAGACAGACGACCGTTTTCATTTTCATGGCAAGTAATGGGGCATGGGGAAGGGGTGAAGAAACCGTCCCCCCTCTTCCACAAACCTTTTTTCCTGTTCGACGATTTCCTTGGCGAAATTCCAGGCGCACAACAAAACGACATCCGGCCTCTCTTCATAGAGACGGGCGGGGGAGAAAATAGGGAGATGGGTGCCGGGGGTCCATTTGTTTTGTTTCATCGCGCTCTTATCAACCACATAATCGATCAGGCGCCCATCCAACCCGCAAAACTGGAGAAGAGACTGCCCCTTTCCGGAGGCCCCATAGACGGCTATCTTGCGCTGGTCTCCCTTTAATTTTTTCAGCTCCCCCCGCAAGGCGTCCCGGTGGGCCGCGGCCCGCCGGGCAAACCGGCCCCAGGCCTCCTCCCGATAAAGCCCAAGTTTTTTTTCTTCCTCCAAAACCCTTCGCACGTTTTCGCCGACCGGTCTTGGACCTCCCTCATGCTGCAAAAACACCCGAATGGAACCGCCGTGGATCCATACCTCCTCCACGTCAAAAATCTCCATCCCGTGGCCAAAAAAAAGTTTTTGGACGCTGTCCAACGAATGGTAGCCTAAATGCTCATGAAAGACCTGATCATACTGAAGCTCCCGGAACATGGTCTTGAGATGGGGCACTTCAATAATGACAAAACCTTCCCGGTTAAGAATTGTTCTGATCCCTTCCGCGAGCCCATGCAAATCCTTGACATGGGCCAGGACATTGCGGGCCAAACCGATGTCCCATTGCCCGTATTCCGACACGACGGCCTTCGCGCAATTCAAATCAAAAAACTCGGGGAGCGAGCGTATTCCCCGCCCGTTGGCAATTTGAACGATATTTTCCGCCGGATCTATCCCCAATACTTCACAGCCGTTCTTTTGAAACACGGACAAAACAGACCCGTCATTGCTGGCGATCTCCAAAACCTTCGGCGCCTGTTCCGCGGGGAGGAGGCGATAAAAACGGATCGCCGTTTGATATAACTCTTGCGCGAAACAAAGGACCGACTTGGAAATGCCCGTTTCCCAGGGATAGTGCGCGAACAGCAGACGGGGATCGACGATCTCATCAATTTGCAAATGCCGGCAGTGGGGGCAAATGCACAATTTTAAGGGAAATTTTTTCTCCTTTCGGGCCTCTTCCCGCCCGGCCAAAAAACTGTCCGAAAGGGCGACGCGGCCGTAATCCAGAACCGGCGTCAGCCCCGTTGCCAGGCAGATTCTGCAATGCACCGCTTTCATTCTGTTTCGGTCCCCCGGTAGTCCCGGATCTGCCGCACGCAAAAATCATACATCTCTTTTTTGGGGTCGGCGCGGAGCGCCTTGTACCATTGCGTGGTCCAACGGATTGATTCCTCAAAGGTCAGCCGGGGTTTCCATCCCAGTTCCCTGCCGGCCTTCGCGCAATCCAGCTGGAGCAGATTCGATTCGTGAAACAACGGATTCGGCTCGATCATGACTTTTCCCCCGCCCCAATCTTTGAGGATGGCATCGGTCACTTCCTGAACGGTGTACGCTTTTTCCAGGGAAGGGCCGAAGTTCCAAGCGGCGGAAAATTTCCTTTGCCCATCAAACAATTTCTCCGCCAGCATCATGTAACCGCGCAACGGCTCCAAAACAAACTGCCAGGGCCGGGTGGCCTTGGGATTGCGAAT
This sequence comes from Deltaproteobacteria bacterium, assembly GCA_016203765.1. Classification (GTDB taxonomy): domain Bacteria; phylum UBA10199; class UBA10199; order SPLOWO2-01-44-7; family SPLOWO2-01-44-7; genus JACQMB01. The sequence goes on along the minus strand of JACQMB010000145.1, from coordinate 84,231 downwards.
CACAACCGGATTTCCGGCAAAGAGAGAGCGAAAACAATCGGGGACGATGCGATGTTCGGACCAGTCCCCTCCCCCGACCACATTGCCGGCCCGGCAGGAGGCGATCAGGGGCCGGCCGTCGTTGAAATAACATTGCCGGTAGCTTTGGATGACCAGTTCCGCCGCGGCCTTGCTGGCGCTGTAGGGGTCGTCGCCGCCCAGCCGATCCTCTTCCCGGTAACCCAAAACCCGCTCAACGTTTTGATAGCATTTATCACTGGTAATCAGCACCGCGCTTTTCACGGCGGGACACCGGCGGATCGCCTCCAGAACATGCAGAGTCCCCATGGTGTTGGTTTCAAAAGTCTCCTTGGGCCGGTCATAGCTTGTCGCCACCAAAGACTGCGCGGCGAGGTGAAAGACGATTTCAGGCTTGAAGTCCCGGAAAATACGACTGAGCCCTTCAAAATCCCTGATGTCCTGATAGGCGGTTGTGACCTTTGATTCCAGACCGGAGACGGAAAAATTATCCAATGCATGCCTTGATTTCAGGCCGACTCCCAAAAGATCGGCCCCCTCCTCCCGCAGTCGGATGGAGAGCCAAGAACCTTTAAAGCCCGTGTGACCGGTTATCAAAACCCTTTTCTTTTCCCAAAAACGCGTCATGACCAAACCTTCCAGGGGGCCTTGTTCTCATTCCACAAATTATTCAATAACTGCATATCTTTGAAAGTGTCCATGCAGTCCCAAAAACCCTTGAATTTGTACGCGGCAATTTCTTTCTTCTCCGCCAAAAGCTCAAACGGCCTTCTCTCCAAAACATCCTCCTCCGTTAAGACGTTAAAAATCGCCTTGTTGAAAACAAAAAAACCGCCATTGATCCATTGATGGACCCTCGGTTTTTCCCTGAACCGGACGATCAAATCATTTTCATCCGTATCGATGACGCCAAATTGAGAAACGGGATTGACGCAAGTGACGGTGGTGGTCATCCCTTTTTGTTTGTGGTAATCGAGAAGTTTTTTTAAATCAATATCGGCCAGGCCGTCCCCGTAGGTGGCGAAAAACAAGTCGTCATCGATATGCTTTTCGATTTTTTTGATTCGCCCGCCGGTATTGGTTTTTAGGCCGGTATCCGCGAAAACGATTTCCCATCCGGGCTCCCGGTTTTTGCCGAAATAGTCCTCGATCAAATTCCCCTTATACCCCAGGCACAAGACAAACCGGTTAAAGCCGTGGCGGGCGTAGATCTTCATGACATGCCACAAGATCGGTTTCCCCCCTATTTCCACCAAGGGCTTGGGGATGCTCTCCGTCAGCTCATTGAGCCGCGTCCCCTCACCGCCGCATAGAATGACTGTTTTCATCGATGAACCGGGCGATCGCCTTGCCCACCTCCTGGTTTAAAACAGCGGAGGGATGGGCTTCATCCCAGGCATAAAGCCCGTTTCCCTCTTTTCGAACCTTGTCCGTGTGACGCCAAACGTCGGTCATACAGACCAGGCCGTATTTCGCGCAGAACGCCCCACCCCTATCCGAATAGGCCGATTTTTTAAACTCATAAAAAATAAAAATAAGTTCCTGGCCGCTGCCCCCAACCAAACGGGCAAAAGGCAGAAGTTGCCTCTCCAGAAGAGCCGATGTCAAGGGAGGGGGTGGAGGAGAAGAAGGCTCATCGGCCGGCGACGGTCTCCACCGAAGCCACGCATTCCGCGAAACAACGTAACCCCATGATATAAAAGAGGATTTACTTCTAACCCGCCAAAAGGCTTCTTTCAGCCGGCTGGGAGTCGGGGGCCTCATGGGCCGGTTCAAATCCTGCGCGATGAGGATGGCAATGATCGTATCCCGCCGGTTCCACAGCTCCCGTTGCCTAAGGTAGAGGGCCTTCATATGATCGATGCCGAACCCCCCATTGCCGAAATTGAGAACCTCCTCCGGCGTCAGCCCCATCTCTTTCATGAAAATATGCGGGATCGTCTCATCATCGGCCACCATCCAGCCGAAGGTGAAGGAATCCCCGAAAAACAAAAATTTTTTTCTCCGGGCGGCGGCTGGGACATCGACATTTTCGCCGCGGGCGCCGAGATTATTGATTTTCGCCGGGGGGAATCCGAGCAGATACCATCCCCGTTGACCGGGCTTAAAGTAATAGAGCCCGTTTTCCTCCTGATGGGGAATAAGCCGCCGGCCGATCATTATCCGGCAGAAGACCTCCCCCACGAAAAGGCAAACAAGCACGGAGACCGTCAATAGAATGGCTTTTTGTTTCATCATCCGGAAAATCGGATAACCGCCAGAACTTCCTCCACCGGCACGATCAAAAGGTGCCGGGAATCCCGTTTAATTTTTGCCAGGGCTTGAAACAAGGGGTGCCGGTCGAGCATCTCCCGGCTTCTTTGGGGGAAAAAAATAAATCCGATATTTCTTTTCCGTAACGCCTCGGCAAAGTCTCCCTTGTTTTTTGCCGTCAGCAAATCCCGCAGGGGATAATCGATCGGATTAAAATAGAGCATCTCCCAGAAAAATTCCTTTCCCATCAACGAGGGGAGCAGGCCGCCCGGCTCCACATCCATATGCAGGATCTTTCTTCCCGACCGATAGGCGCGATCCAATTCCATCGCCATTGTTTCGGTCTCTTCCACGCCCCGGTTGCTTTTGTAGGCCAATTTTTCAATAAAGGTCCTCCGCCCAAGAAGAATCCGGGCCGGTTCCAGGGTAAAGCCGATGTTGCCGTGGCCAAACAAAAAGACGTTAAACTCAAACAAAAAAAGACCGGCCAGCAGAACGGGAAGGGCCCTGAAAAACTTCTGCTGAAGGCGAAACAACATCAGGCCGGCCGGCAAAAAAGTCATGGCGGCGAGATATTGGGGAAACTTATTGTGCCCCCAATACAAAACGACGTACTCCACCAGCCATCCCAAAATCAAAAGGCCCTCGACGACCAGAAACGCGTTTTCGGGCCGCTTGATCTTCCGCAGGAACAACAAAATAAAAAATAGGCACGCCAGCGACAAGGCCAGAGGCCCGGCACGGATGAAAAATAGAATTCCGGGAATCACTTTTTCAATAAAAGGCCGGATGGGTTGCAATAAATTCATGAAATATCCGGTCCTTGCCCCATAGCGGTCTTTTTCTCCCTGGGCCTGGGCAACGACGGGAATTTCTTCCGGTGCGATCATCAGCTTTCGCGGATATCCGGGGCCAATCTTCTGATAGATCCTCTCCACAACCCCGCGTGACAGGGGCCACAGGGGGTGATCGTATCGGACCCAAGCGATCCCCAGCCAAAGCAATAGGGGCAAAAACGCCAGCGACAAGAAAACGGGGCGGACCCTCCCTAAACCTTTCAGGCGCCGGCAATAGACCAAAAAAAACAGGCAGGCCGCGGCCAAGAGAATGACGAAAATTTGGGCCCGGATTAAAAACGCAAAAACCAGCAAGACCGCGAAATTGCTCCAAACCGCTTCCCTTGCCGCCGCCATTTTGCCGAAAAGATAAATCGCATACAGGAGCATCAGGAGGGAGAGGAGATCATACTGAACTTCATAAAGAATCATGGCGTTAAAATAGGTTCCGAAGACGGCCAACAGCCCCAGCAGACCGGCCTCCTTGGGGAGGTTGAAAATTTTACAGATGTTGACCGCGACTCGAACCAGCAGGCATCCCACGATCATGGTAACCAAAAAGGCCGACCGGTAAAAAAACAGGGGATGATTCAAGCAATACCATCTTAAAAAAAAGGTGAAATGGGGCGGGAAGAAGAGCTGGATGATATCATCGGCGGAAAGGGCCGAGCGCGGCAAAAAATCGTAGCCTCCCGTGTGGAGCATCCGGGTCAAGACATTCCAAAGGACGTGGCCGTGGCCGTTCCAGTTGTCCGGGATGGGAACCAGCCAGCCAAAAACGCCGACCGTGAAAATGAGCCCGTAGAGAATCCATTCGGTCAGCCCGACGGCCTTCAACCCCCGCGGGTTCCATCGGCGGCGGGCGCGGTAAAGACCGGCGAGGCCTAAGAGAACGAAGAGGGCCTGGACGACGCCGTAAAAGGCATTGCCCCACTCAAGCCAGGCGAACAAACAACTCAGGGGAGAGAGAAAAAAGGGGATAAAGAAAAAAGATTCAACGAGAACGCATCCGAATATTTTTTTTCTTTCTTGGATCCGCAGGCACAAAAAATACTGACCGGAAAAAACCAGCGCGACGAAGGTAAAATGAAGAGCAAACAGCCACAAACTCTGACGGGTCAAATATTCGGGAAAGGCGTCGACGGGATTCATTTTTCAAGGGTTAGACAAAGATACCATCCCAGATGCCTGGCCAAAAAAGCCTCCACCGGCCTCGGCACCCAACGGCCCGCCGGGTATTTTCGGATCGGAAAATGATAAACACGGCATTGAACGGATTGAAAAGGGGAAAAAAATTTTTTGGCCTGAGCCTTGGTGAATACGAAGGCCGTGGGACAATCGGGGCCGTCGGTGGCGTGGTGAACAAAGTTTTCGGCCTTTAAATAACGCCATCCCTCTTTCAAAAAATTTTGACGGTGAATGTCCCAGACCGCCTTGCCTTGGTTGCCGCGAACATTTTCCGGCGCGACCCCGCCGTTTTGCCCTTTCAAAATTTTTAATAACAGACGGAGGCGCATATATCCCATGATCCGGACATAATAATTAAAACTGTTTTTATGATAGAGCATCAGATAGGCGCGGCCGCCCGGTTTCAGCACCCGAAAAACTTCCGCAAAGGCTTTTTCCGGACGGTCCGTGTGGTGCAAAACCCCGTAGGAATAGACCCAGTCAAAAGAGGCGTCGGGAAAAGAGAGGGCCTCGGCGTTGTCAATTTGAAACGTTCCGGGAAGACCCTCAACCTCAAAATGTTTCCGGATCGCCTCGACCGCCGTCCCCGTCAAATCGACCCCCGTGTATTCCGCCCCCGCCCGGGCGAACAAAACCCCGTCGGCCCCGTTGCCGCAGCCGATCTCCAGCACTTTTTTTCCCTTCGCCTCCGCGAAGGGAACCCATTCCGGAATATGCCACTCGGTCCGATAGCGAAAGGCGCGGTATTGCCCGTAAAACTCCCTGGTGCCGGGCCGGGCCGCGACAAAATGGGACCCGCACGCCTCCGTCCCCCAAAAAGATTGAATCGATTTAACTGACATGCTGATCGAATTTGGCGATCTTTCGCCCCATCCCGCAGCGGAATCCGGCCAGATAGCCCGCCGCCCTCTTGAGAGGATCCGTCCTTCCCGTTTTCAAAAAAGAAAAAAGTTGAAACAAAATTTTGCCCAGGTAGGCCCAAATCAACTTGGGTTTGGAAAAACCCGGATGTTTGGAGACAAAATAAAAATTATTGACGACGGTGATTTTGCCGGCGGCAAACTCCCTTTTGGAAAGCTGGCGGTGAAAGACCCTGGCCTGAGCCACCACATAGAGTTCGTATTCCTTGTTGGCCCGCCAGCAAAAATCCAGATCATCCAACACGCCGTGTTTGGCAAACCATTCATCAAAAGAAAATTTTGCCAGCACCGGCCTGCGCCAAACGGTGGAACCGCCGCTCAACCATTGGGAGCGATAGGTTTTTTCACAAGGGTATTGGGCCGTCCCGATCCCGGAGGGCAAAATGTCCCCTCCCCGCCCGCGGCTTAAGCCGAAGAGGCGGCGCAAAAAAAGCCGGCGGTCGTGCGGCATACAGCCGGAATCCATGGTATTGAAAGAGGCCCCCCCGACCCTGCCGTTCTGACGGCTCCAAAAGCCCATCATTTTTTCGATCGCGTCATCAAACAAGACATAGTCGTCGTCAAAAAATCCGACCAGGTTGTATTCGGGCGGCACCGCCCGGATCCCCGCGTTACGCTGTTTGCACAGGCCCGGCGGGTAGACGCGGAGGTATTGAAAACTCAAGTCGGGAAAACGCCCCAGGAGATGTTCGATCGTCCGGTCTCCCCCGTCCACCAGGAGCAAGAGCCCCGGCTTGACCGTTTGCCGCCGCACACTTTCCAAAAAGCGCCCCAAAATTTCGGGATGATCCTTGGTGGGGATAATCAGACAGAGCCGGTTTTCCATGTTCAACAGCCGGTCCCCCGGATCACGGCCCAGACGGTCCGACAGACAATTTTGAAATCAAGCCGGAGAGACCAGTTTTGAATATAGTGCAAATCGAGGCGAACCCACTCATCGAATTCCGCGATGTCGTTTCTTCCCAGAATTTGCCAGAGGCAGGTGGCCCCCGGTTTGACCAACAGGCGTTGCCGGTGCCACGGCTCATATTGCTCCACCTCTTTGGGAAGCGGCGGCCTTGGGCCCACCATGCTCATATCCCCCCTGAGAATATTCCAAAGCTGGGGAAGCTCATCCAGACTGTGCTTTCGCAGAAAAAAACCGAGCGGGGTCACCCGCGGATCCCTCCGCATCTTAAAAACCGGGCCGGACATCTCATTTTGGTCCAGCAACTGATGTTTGATCCGGTCCGCGTCCCGGTACATGGTTCTAAATTTATACATCCTGAACAGGCGCCCGTTCTGGCCGACCCGCTCATCACAATAAAAAACGGGGCCGCGAGAGGTGAGTTTGACGAAGAGGCCGAGCACCATCAGCAAGGGGAACAGGAGCATCAATAAAACAAGGGCAAAAAGAAAATCGAAAAGACGCTTGATCCTGAGCAGGACGGAAGGTCTGTCCCACGTCACCCAAATGACATTTTCGGTTGCCATGAAAACCCCTAGAAGAACGGTTTTATATACTCAATCCTCGCCGCAAGTCAACGTATCGGCGATTGACAACCCCCCCAAAAGTGATTAGACAGGGCCGATGCAGTTCGATCGAGAGGCCCGTCTTTTGGTCGTTGCCGCCCATCCCGACGATGAAGTCCTGGGTTGCGGCGGAACGATGGCCAAGGCGATAGACCGGGGGGCAAAAGTCGCCGTTTGTTTTTTGGGCGAGGGAATTTCGGCCCGCTTTCCCTTCGGCGAATACGATTCCGAGGAGTTTCGCAAGCAAAGCGCCACGCGGATTGAGGGGGCCAAAATGGCGCTTAATTATCTGGGGGTGTCGGACATCACTTTCAATTTCGAGCGGAAGGCGTGTCAATTCGACACGATCCCGTTGATTACCCTCGTCAAGGAGATCGAAAGCCACATCGAGCGCCTTCGTCCCACGATCCTTTTCACCCATCACCTCTGCGACGTGAATGTGGATCACGGCATTACCTATAAGGCGGTGGAGACCGCCTGCCGCGCGACGGGAAAATACAATCCCAAAGAAATCTACACGTTTGAAATCGTCTGTAGCAGTCATTGGGGCTTTCAATCGACTTTTCAGCCGAATACCTTTGTCGATATCTCGGACACCTGGGAAAAAAAATTGAACGCCTGGCATCACTACAAGGGCGAAAACAAACGGTTCCCCTTCCCCCGTTCCGACACCGGTTTGGAAACCTTAAGCCAGTTTCGCGGCATGGCGGTGGGCCTTCCCAAAGTGGAGGCCTTTCAGCTGGTCAGGAAGATTGTTTAGTTTTAAGCTTAGGGCCCGGTGACCCCGTCGGGGGTCAGTTTGCGGATGAAAATTCCTTCAGCCTATTTCTTTCGGAATGGAGCCCGCCTCCTGAAAACTTTTAAACTGAACCGGTATCGCCTCAAAAGTGATTTGCTCCCCGCTCTGCCCGCTTACGACAAACGCCTTCTTTGTCTTGGGATATCTGCGCAAATAAGATTTCAATCCGCTTGGAATTTCGCCTCCTTTCCATTTCAGTTTTACCTCGATGGGATAGGCTTGCCTGTTTTTTATCCAAACAAAATCGACTTCCTCTCCTCCCTTCAAACGCCAAAATCGTATCTCTGTTTCGGGAGATAACTGCCTTTGCAATTGACTAAAAACATAGGATTCCACAATCGGCCCCGCATCCTCCCGCTCTTCAAGGGGAGCAAAATTTTTCAATAGGGTATTTCTAATTCCAATGTCAAAGAGGTAATATTTTTTTGATTTTTTCAACTCATTTCCATAATTGCGGCTGTAACTATAGATCGGAAAATTGACATAGGTCTGCCCCATAATATCCAAATAAGAACTGATCGTATGGGCCGTAAGCCCCACTTCTTTACCAAGACTTTCCACGGAGACAATATTTCCCTGAAATTGGGCCAATAGGTAGAGAAGATGATTAAAGGCGCGTAAATTTTCCTCCCGGATCAACGCCTTGATATCTTTTAGGAGATACGATTGCAAAATATCGGCTAAAAGCTGTTTTTTCATCTCTTCCGAAGAAAAATGAATGGTCCCCGGCATGCCGCCGTATATGCAATAATAACAAAAAGTCTCCTTCGGCACGGCCTGTTCCATCTCTTCAAGACTGCAGGGAAAAATGTGGTAGACAAATTTTCTGCCTGCCAAGGATTCCTTGAGGTGGGTGTGAATCTCCAGCGCTGAGGAGCCCGAAGCATAAATCTTAACCCTTGCCTCCCGGTCATACAAGGCTTTGAAAATCTTTGACGCGTTTTTCAAATAATGAAATTCATCGATAAAAATGACATCGCCTGCCTTGCTCAACCACTCAATAATTTGTGCGTCCGGCTCGTTAAAACGGGCCAAATCGGAGGGCTGTTCCAAATCAAAAAAGGCGGTCTTCAACCCTTTTTTTTGAAATCGTCGATCCAATTCCCTTAGTAAAAAAGTTTTACCGACTTGCCTCGGGCCGACAAGGATTGTTATCTGACGTACGGAAAGGTCATTGTATAACTTATTAAAAACACTCCGCTTTATCTCCATATTGACTATTCTGTATAAGAACTACAGAAAAGTCAATTATTTTTTGAATCCCTCGATCCCCAATGAAAAATTACACTTTTGGAAGTTTAGGGCCCGGTGACCCCGTCGGGAGTCAGTTTGCGGATGAAGGATCTTCCTCCTGACCCGTAATCGTATGCACCCATATGAATAGAGCCATCCGGACCAACACCAATACCTCTACTCGTCGTCCGAATAGAAGATGAAAATCGATCGGAGTTGGTCCAGACCAGCTCACCCGCAGGGGTCCACTTGGAAACCACGGCCTGCAGATCCACTCCGTCTCCCAAAGGATTTAAGATGTGTTCAGCGGAATAGATAAACCCGTCTCGGTCGATGGCATACCTTTCATCCATATTATATTCCCCAATTGGAATCTCGGCAAGGGGGATACCGAAGGGGTTAAATTTTTTGATGGCCGCCACCCGGCCAATAACCCAGTATGCAAAGAGATAAATATTCCCGGCGGCATCTGTTTTTAGCTGACGCAGTTCGCCTCCGGCCGGAAGTGAGAAAGAAGTTTCACCCAAGGATGTGCCAAAGCCGGCAATCGCCGCGCCCATCGGAGAAATCTTCCTGATCGTAAGGGTGGCATCCGCATCATCTCGAAAAACCAAGGCAAGGTTGCCATCCGGCCCAACGTCCATAAGATAACTTCCAGTTTCATCAGGAAGTTCCAAGGGCCAAGGCGGGCCGGCGGGGCTTCCCGTGGCCGCCGAATATTTATGAATCCGCCATTTAAAATCCAATTCACCTGTTTCTTCGATAAAAAGTGCAAAAAGGTTTCCTGCCTCATCCAGGCGGAGATCGCCTACAACGCCTATGCGATAGCCGGGTGTAATTCCTGTTTGGAGCCGATCCCACAAAAACGTTCCACACGGCGAGATTTTCTTGACGCGAAAACTGTCCTGAACTCCGCCCGGTGACGACGAGAACTGGAAAGCAACATAACTGTAACCGCTGGAGTCAACGACCCCTGTTTCGCCAACAAATGACTGTGTAGCCGCATTGTCTCGCTCCCAACGCCGAAAACCGCAAGCGTCAAGCTTTAAAATCTTCCCGCCAGTAAAGGCATAGGTACTCCCCCAATCATCTGTTTTTACTAATCCATATGGTTCGGCGCGCTCCGTCTCGAATTCTCGCGTCCAAAACCGCGTCTCGCACCCGCAGGCGATCAGGCGGCAGGCTTCCCGGCAATCCGAGGAGCAGCCATCCGAGTCGTCGTCGTTGCCGTCGTCACATTCTTCTCCGGTCTCCACGATGCCGTTGTGGTTGCAGGAGGCGGGAGGCGTATCTTCATCACACTCGCAATCTTCCTCATCCACAAAGGGAAGATCCGTGGGGCATTCGGGAATATCAGGCGGCCCGTCCGGTTCGTTGAGGCAGAGGGCGTTGCAACCGTCGCCGTTGGCAAGATTGCCGTCATCACACGATTCCCAAACGGTTACCAACCCGTCACCGCACCGGGAGGCCTGGCAGTCGTTGCGGCATCCGTCCAGGTCGTTGGTGTTGCCGTCGTCGCAGACCTCGTCCAGTTCCTCGTCCACGACTCCGTTCCCGCAAACCGGCTCCCTGCGGCAGATGGAATTACAGCCGTCACCGGAGACGGTATTGCCGTCGTCGCATTCTTCCCCCGTCCCGTCGATTAAACAATTCCCGCAGACAACATTATAAACATGAGGAGGAGATTCGGCCTTTACGGAACCGGTGCAATCTCCAGAACAAATGGTCGGCCATCCTTCCAGGGGAACCTCTCCGTTGACACGGACGTTGGCTTCCCCTGTCTCACAAACGTTGTTTCCGCAGTGATCACGAGGAACCGGCTCCCATTTGCAAGAGCAGGTGCATCCGTCGCCGTTGAGCCGGTTGCCGTCATCGCACTCCTCCCCCTCCTCTACACGATCGTTCCCGCAACGCCGGACCGTGAAAACCAGGGCCTTCAGCCGGATGGTGAATTTTTCAAAAAAGCCCTTCTCCCGGGGTTTCTCATCGATCCGCTGGATCACCCTTTTATCAGGCTTTTTCGGCGCGGGTTGGCCCCTGTCACCCAAACCGAGGGCGGAGCCGGCGGCGAAAACGAGGGGAAGAAGGATAAAAACAGCGAAAAGCCGTTTCCGAGGCATAGCCGCATTTTATCAAAAAAAAAAAAAAAACAACAACTTTAAATTTCAACGTGGTTCCAAGGTCGGAAAATAATCCCTGGCGGCGCGAATCGCCGCCTCAAAAAACCGAATCTCGTTTGCACAGTCCGATTCAAAGTATTGAATGAGTTTCGGGTCCACATCCCCCCTTTTCTTGAATTCTTCCCAGATGCCGGCCAGCTTCATGAAAGCAACCCACATGGAGCGATGGTCCAAGATCCGCCTCCCCTTGGCGTCGACCATTTCAAACCCCTTGAATTTTCTCTGCAACGAGGGACTGAGACTGAAATCCATAAAGCGCGGCCCCAGCAGATACCGCCGCCATCTTGGATCTGCCACTTCCTCCCCGGCCCGCAGGGCCTCGGCAAGGACCCCTTCGGCAACCCACAGGTTATTATCGGAGAGAGACCGGAAATCCCCGAAAATGGTTTTGGTCAATTTTCGAAATTCGTCCCTTTCTTTTCCCGGAGACATCCTCCTTTCAAAAAGGGTGATGTGCGCCCGGCAAATTTTGATACTCTTCTCTCTGGACCACTTTTTTGCGTCTTTCGAAGACGGGATTTTGTCCAGTTCGGGGAAAAAACTCCCCAATAATTTGTCATCCCTGAGGTGCCCCATCTCATGATCCAGATTTTTTAAAAGTTCTTCCTCATTGAAGAGGGCATAAGCACCCAGGCCCAACTGCACCGTCTTGGAGCGAAGCGCCGCGATCTCAAACGCGAAGGGACTCGGGGACATGGCAAACCGGAAGGGGATTTTATGCCTTCTCAAATAGGCCGCGGCGGTGTGAACGGCCGCCGGCGCCCAGATGCTGGGCTCCCTTCCCTCCAGTTGGGCCTCCTGGGCGCCGGCAATGTTGGTCAAAAATTCACGGCAATTGCCAATGAAATAGGGGGCGGCCGAATCGAGAAGGATAGCCGGCTCCCCGCCAATATCCACATCGATCTTTTCGGTCCGAATGGCCTCGCAGGTCGCCTGGATGTTCAATGACGTTGTCATATAAAAAGCCGTTCAGAAACGGATTTTGACTTTCGCCTCCAATCCCTCTTTTGTCAATCGGGCCTCGCTGAATTCATGGCGAAGGCCGTTGTGTTCGATAAAAGCCTTGGGGTAATCGGGGGTGTCGAGCATCCGGATGAAGTCGTAGAGTTTGTTCAGGGAATCGAGGGGCGGAATTTCGCTTTCGGCCGGCCGGCGGCGTTTAAAAACGACGACCTCCCCGGTTTGCGGCACGGGGACCGGCTCTTGTTCAATAATCTTTGCGATCATTCGGGAAGCGGTTTCCGTCATCCGGCGATAGATATCTTCGGCCCTCCCCTCCAACGACAAAGATTCCTTGAGATAGACCGGCCCGGCGTCCATCGCTTCGGTCATGCGAAAGGCGGAAAGCTTGGTCTCCTTGAAGCCCCGCAGAATCAGGTTTTGCACCGGCGTCCCCCCCCGGCCAAAAGGCAAATCGGCGGGATGAAAACCGACACATTCGTATTGTTGCACGATCTCGGCGGGCACTTTCCAGGACCAGTGGAGAAAAAAGAGACGGCGGGGTTTGATTTTTGCGATCGACGCGAGGGTCAGTTCTTCCGGGGAGGAGACAAAATTCCATTCCCCCGGCAGGCGGGAAATCGTTCGATCGAAAATTTCCCGGTTCCAGGGCCGGCAACCGGCCGTGATATAGCGCTTCTCGGAGGCCATGACCGGAGGACCTACCGAAGTATCTCAAAAAAGTCAATCCGGCCGGTTGACAGACGCTCAAAAACGAGATTACTTGGCCCCAACGCCTATGGGACGCCAGCTTTTTGCCTATCACCCGCGGATCGGCTACCGGTTTATTCCGGGGCTCAGGGCCCGCATCCCCCACGAGGCGGGGGGCTATCTGGTTCGAATCAATAACGCCGGTTTTCGTTCCAGCCGCGATTTTGTCCCGCAAAAACCGCGCGGGACAAGGCGCATTCTGGTCTTCGGCGACTCCCAGACGGCCGGCGACGGGGTGGACAACGAACAGCGCTACACCGATCTGTTGGAACAACTGCTTCCGGATTGCGAGGTTTACAATTTCGGTTTGTCGGGGACCGGGACCGACCAGCAATATCTGGCCTATCAGGAGTACGCGAAAGATATGGAACACGACCTCCTGATCCTTGCCGTCCTGGTTGAAAACATCCGCCGGATCACCGCCCGTTACCGGATCTACCAGGATGAGGCGGGACAAAACATTTTGTACGCCAAACCTTATTTTGAACGTTCGAACGGGGCGCTCGTTTTGAAAAACGTTCCCCCGCCGCCGAGGCCGGTCCGGGAGGCCGAACTCGCCGCCGGGGAAAAGGGGCTGGTGGAACGGGGGGGAAGGCTCCCCTGGCTTCGCGATGCCATCCGGAAAAAGGGATGGAAGGATTTTTTTCAAAAAATGACGCGCTATCAACCCTTCCCCGAGTATGAACGGGCCGATTCCCCCTCCTGGCTGTTGATGAGGGCCATTTTGAAAGAATGGATTCAAAACCATCCCCGGCCGGTTCTGCTCATGCCGCTCCCTTTTTATTCCTACGTGGAGGAGACCAGCGACGCCTCCAACACGCAAAAGCGGTTTCGGGAATTGGCCGATGAACTCCCCTGTTTTTATTACGATCCCCTCGACGATTTGAAAAAACATCCCCGGAAAACAAGAAGGGAATTCCGGTTCAAGCACGACATCCATTTAACGCCCGCGGGGCATCAGGCCGTCGCCCAGGCCCTGGCCGCGCACCTCCAAAAAATATGGGAAAAATAATCTTGGGATTTTTCGCCTTTGACCGCGACGCGGCCGCCTTCCTGTTGCGGGACGGCGAAATGGTCGCGGCGGCGCGGGAAGACTGGTTTTCCAGAAGGAGGCGGGATTCCCGCTTTCCCTTTCACGCGATCAACTATTGCCTGGAGGAGGCCTTCATCCATCCCGGGGACCTGGATGAAATTGTTTGTTACGGCCGTCCCTCCCTTTCCGTTGAAGATTTGTTTAAAAAATATTTTAAATCCCTTGGCCGAATGAATAAAATCCTCGCTGGCGAAAACCCGCCTCCCCTTCTTCAAGCAGGGGGGCCTTGGGGTCCGAAATACGGCTCGGCCGAGATCGCCGCCTTTCTGGACCGCTATCAGTATCCCTACGAAAGAATCGATGATCCCAAGGCCAAGGCCGAACGGATCGGTCAAGCCGTGGCCGGGGGAAAAAGCGTCGGGTTGTTTTCGGGGCGGATGCCCTTTGGAACCGACCCTCCGGGAGGCCGGTCCATTCTGGGAGACCTCAAAAATCCCAAGGCCCACCTCCCCTTTCACGGGCCGGACGAGCCGCTGGTTTGCGCTCCCTGGGACGCCTACCGCTGTTTCCTGCGGATGGGACTCGACCTCCTCGTCTTGGAAAATTTTTTGTTGTGGAAGGACGAACAACCGAAATATGAATAAACTGGATTTATTAAGGCAATCGGGAAAATTATTAAGCGCCTTGAAAATCGATCGGGGCCTTTTACATTGGCAAGAGGTTCTGCGCCGAAAAAACTATCTCCGGGCGGTGATCTACCACGACACGCCCGCCGGGACCGCCTCCCCGTTCGAAAAACAACTTCGCTTCTATCAAAAACATTTTTCGCCGGTTTCGAAAAGCGACCTCGACCGGTTTTTCCAAACCGGACGCTGGCATAAGGAAAGACCGGGCTTGATGTTGACCTTCGATGACGGCTTCCAAAGCAATTTTGAGGTCGCCCTTCCCCTGTTGGAACAATACGGATTTACCGGCTGGTTTTTCATCCCCGTCGGCTGGGTGAATCAACCGGACCGGATGAGCTGGGAGGAAATTCGGCGGCTCGGCCAAAGACACGTGATCGGTTGTCACACCCGAACCCACCGGCGCATGGTGCGCGGCCTCCCGGATGAAATTTTGCAAGACGAGATCGCGGCGTCGAAAAAGGACTTGGAGGAAGGGCTCGGCCGGCCGGTCGATTGCTTCGGCTGGGTCGGGGGGGAACTCCCCACCTACACCGGGACGGCCCATGCCCTGATCAAAAAGGCCGGCTACCGGTACGCCTTCATGACCAATTCCAAACCGATCGGCCCCAAAACGAATCCCTTCTTTTTGGAGAGGACCTACGCGGAGCCGCATTGGAGCGTCCCTGAAATTACGTTCATGATTTCGGGCGTTGTCGATTGGCTCTATCGTTCGAAGCGAAAAAAAGTCGCTCGAAACCTGGCATGAAAAAACCTAGAATTCTTTTTTTTCTCCATCTCCCTCCGCCGGTTCACGGCGTGACGGTCCTGAACGCGAACATCGTTCAAAGTTCCGCGTTGCGCGGCGCGTTTGACGTTAAAATTCTTCCCATCTCCTACAGTCAAAACATCGAAGGGATCGGCCGCTTCTCCCTCCGAAAAATTTTCAAAACCATCGTCCTGTTCGGCCGGCTGACCCACCGGCTCCTCCGGTTTCGTCCTCAACTGGTTTATTTCTCCATTGTTCCTGCCGGGATCTTTTTTTACCGGGACGCCGTGTTCACCTGGTGGATGAAACTCTTTCGCAAACCGGTTTTATTTCATTTGCACGGACTGGGGGTCGAGGAATCCATCCGGGGTCCGCTCTCCCGGCGGATTTATCGACGGACCTTTCAAAACAGTTCGGTAATCCAGCAATCGTCCCTTCTTGCCTTCGACCTTCGGAAGGTGGAGGCGGATATCCGAAAAATTTACGTCGTGCCGAACGCCGTCCCGCGGGCCGAGGAACCGCGCCGCGTCAAGCGACCCGGCAATCCCCTTGTTTTCATCCATCTCTCCACGATCCTTCCCGCCAAGGGACAGATGGACATCGTCCAAGCGGCCCGCCGCCTGCTCGATCAACGCGTCGACGCGTTCAAGGTCATTCTGGCCGGACAGGTTTACGATTCCGGCTACGCCTCCCGGATTGAAAACTTCGTTCGGGAAGCCGGTTTGAACGCGCATGTCGAAATCATCGGCGGACTGTTCGGAAGGGAAAAGGAGAGGGCCCTGGCCGAGGGCGATGTCTTTCTCTTTCCCAGCCGCCGCGAGGTCTTCGGCCTGGTCGTGATCGAGGCGATGCGCGCCGGCCTGCCGGTCATCGCCGCGAACGTCGGGAGCCTGCCGGAAATCGTGGAGGCGGGGGCCGGATTTTTATATCCGCCGGGGGACGTTGAAAAACTGGCGGGGCACATGACCGCCTTCATCAACAATCCCGACGCCGCCGCATCCATGGGCCAAAGGGCCGCGGACACGTTTGAAAGAAAATTTACCTTTGAGGTTTTTGAGCGAAAGATGCGGGATGTCTTCCTTGACGTTCTGCGATCCGCGACGCCAGATATTTTCCCACGGCCGCGTGACTGACCGGCGTCCAGTGGCGGTGGCCGCGGGGGCGATACCATTCCCCTCCGGCGGCCTCCTCCTTCAATAGCCGCAACCCGTCCACATAAAGATCGCTGACCGATTCGGGCGCGCAGGTTTGCGCCGGCCAGGAGGGAAAAACCTGGCGGTGAGAAACCTTGGGAATTTCCAAAAGAATAAAGAAAGCGTTGTTTTGGGAGGCCGTCCGACGGATCCTTTGAACCAAAAGACACGCCAGCCGCTCCGGGTAATCGTCCGCGGCCGCCCCCAAAGTCTGGCCGGCGATCTCCTCGCGGCGCTTTTGTTCCAGCCATTTTTTAACCCAGACGGTGGCCGCCGCGTTGAGATAATTGTGCAGATAGGAATTTTCGCTCAGCCAGCGATACGGGGCGAAAGAGTTGAGAAAATCGCGGACGTTTGTCACCGGAGCGTATTGCTTGCTGTTTACGATTAATTCTCCGTCCAGAAGCTTAAAAAGCCCCGTCCGGATATTATCCTCCAAATCATTGAAATAAAATCCCAGCACCACGACATCCGGTTGATACCGCACCCCCTCCTGTTCCAAAAAGACCAGCTCCTCGGCGTTGGAAAAACCTGAGACTCCGGCGTTGATCACTTCCGCCGCTATCCCCCGCTTTTTTAACTCCCTTTCCAAAACAACGGCATAGGTTTCGTCCTGATCCACTTCGTAACCGACCGTGAACGAATCCCCCAGGACCAATACCCGCAGGACGCCGGGCGGTTTCTCATAAGAATAATCAACCCCGCCGCGGAAACCCCGGCGGTTGATCTGAAACTCCCACCGGCCGTCCGGGCTTTTGTGCCGATAGCGGGCCCCGGCGACATTGCCGCGAATGAGATAATCATTGTACTGTCTTTGGGTTACATAGCGGGGAAAGAGGGCCATCTCTTTTCCGTGAATCAGATAAACCAGCGTCTCCCCCAACCCGTAAAGAGTTAAAAAAATGCCTCCCAGCATGAGGCAGGTAAAAAGAATTTTTTTGAATAGATTAGGCATGGCGATCCAGATAATTGACAGCCTTGGCCAGCTGTTTTTGCCGCTTGACCCGCAAGGTCCCTTTCCCCTCCGCAAACTGCCGCCGTCCAGCCCCCTCCGGGAGAAATTCATTCAGGAGGGTGGAGCACCATTTGATCCGATAGACAGGCAAAAGCAGATGGACCCTTTCCAAACCGGCGGGATCTTTTAACAAGACAAAAACCTCATTCGCAAAATCCTCCAAAAAACCGATGGGGACAGAAACCTCCGGCTGGGAAAAAAATTCGCAAACGGTCTTGGCCGGATCATCCCACCCCGCGTATTCAAAATCATGGAAAACGATTTTTCCCCGGGGGGTGAGGAGGGCGTTGTGAAAACCGAAGTCGGAGGGGGAAAGGACACGGACAGGCGAATTCCATTCCGTCTTGTCAACCCGTAAAATATTTTTCCGTATCTCCCTCCACGCCGGCCGGAGGCGGGTTAAAACAAAGGCCTTGGCTTCGCTCTCCTCTATTTTTTGCAGACGATCCAAACGCCGGTCGATTTGCCGAATATGTTCATCGAGGCTGAAGCAGGCCTCGGAGGCCGGGGCCAGGGCTCGCGCCTCGTCCTCTCCCCGGTGCCGGTTGACCGCCAGCAAAAATTCCAGGGCCTCCCGGACGCGGGGGGCGGTCACATCCGTTTGGGCGACCCGGCTCCCCTCCATAAAAGAGTAGAGTCCCAGCCGATTTTCGAAATCTTTCGCCACCGGCCGGGGGATGTTTCGGATCCCCCTTTCCCAAAGAAAAGTTGAAAAACCGAACTCGGTTTTCAGACGCTCCCGCCGGTCGGCGGGATGGAAAAAATAATGTTTAAGAAAAAAAATTTTTCCATCCGCTTGCACTTGAAAGGCCTGATTATTTTTGCCGCCGAGCAACGGTTTAAAGATCACTTCTCCCGTATAGCCGGCCAGATCCATCAACTCTTTAATCTTGGTGCCAAGATTCATGCCACCAACCTCCAACATTCCTCCCAGGATGCAACCCGTTGATAAAGCGGGTTGGATTCATGGTTTTGATGCGGATCAAACAAAATCCTTTGGACCTGGGCGGGAAACCGAGGTTCGGTCAGGAATTCGGGCAGATCATCGACAAAATAGTCGCTCTTTAGTCCGGCAATCCTGGAGAGTTTGTCCTCCTTGGTCAATTCAAAATAGGCCCGGTCGGCGCCGATGCCGTTGCGCCCAAGCCATTGGAGGGCGTAATCATGCAAATCATGTTTTTTCCCCAAAAAAGGAAACCGCGTTTTGTGGCTGATGATAAAAAAGTCCATCCCCTTTTGCCGACAGTACCGCAAAAAATCGGTCGCGCCGGGAAACGGCTGTGCGGAAAAAATATGGGGGCCGTAGACCAGACCCTGCAGTTCGATCCAAAGTTCCTCCCCCCCTTTTCCGCGCAGATAATCGCGCACACTTGTTTTGTCGGGGCGGACCGAGGCGGGAATCCAGCCCAAATCAACGGCCACCCGGTGAAAGACACCGGTATAATCGACCAGGGTATTGTCAAAATCGATCCCGATAATCATAACGACATATCTATCAATGGGCGGGCCGCGCGGCCCGTTTCCAGGTCATCCAGGGCTCGGTTGATTTCGGCGAGGGGATAACATTTGGAAATAAGGGGACGGAGATTCAATGCTCCGGATGAAACCCACCCCGCGTATTTCGGAAAATCGCGGTCGGGGTCATTGTCGCCCCCCCAGGTTCCCAACAATCTTTTTCCCAGATTAAAATGAAACGGATCGAGCTGGAGCCTCTGGCCGTGACGGGCGTTGCCGACGATCACGATGGTCCCCCCCTGCGGCCGCACGCACTCCACCGCTTGAAGCATCACCTCCGGAACGCCCGTGGCCTCCACGGCAAAGTCGAGTCCCTCGAGCTTAGCACCCTCCTTGCCCGCCAACCGGCATTCGGTAGCCCCCATCGCCTTCGCCAAGGCCAATCTCTCTTCAAGAAGGTCAATGGCAATGACCGGCCGGCAACCGGCGATCCGCGCCCCCGCCACCGCGCAAAGCCCTATTCCCCCCGCGCCGAAAACGGCCAGGCTCTGGCCGGCCTTCGGTTGGGCCACATTCAAAACGGATCCCAAACCGGTGGCCGCCGCGCAACCCAACAGGGCCGCGCTTTTCAAATCGAAATCGTCCGCCACCGGCGTCAGCCTGTTTTCGCTGACGACCGTGCTTCGACTGAAGGTCGTCACCGCCCCCGCGTTGACCGCGGTCCCGTTCCAATCATAGGTCGTCCCCGGCACATTTTTGCCGGAGCCTTTCATCCAGGAGAGAATCACCTTCTGTTCCGGTCTAACTT
This sequence comes from Deltaproteobacteria bacterium, assembly GCA_016203765.1. Taxonomy (GTDB): domain Bacteria; phylum UBA10199; class UBA10199; order SPLOWO2-01-44-7; family SPLOWO2-01-44-7; genus JACQMB01. The sequence goes on along the minus strand of JACQMB010000145.1, from coordinate 64,647 downwards.
TGGTCACGCCGGGTCCGATTTCCCTGACCACTCCGCTGGCTTCATGCCCCAGGCAATGGGGAAGAAATTTATCCTCACCCCGATAGCCCCGGCACTCCAATAATTGGGTATGGCAAACGCCGCTGTAAGCCACCTCAACCAAAACCTGTCCCTCTTTTAACGGGGGGATGCCCAAATCGACAACCGCCAGCGGTTCCCTGGTTTGAATCAAAACGGCCGCTTTGGTTTTCATTATTTGTAGACCTCCATAATTTTCTTGCAAATATTTTCACGGGTGAGCCCGAAATAGGCGCGGGCGAAGTCTTGATCGCCGTTGCTGTGCATGAATTCATCCCGGGTGCCAAAACGAAGCAAACGGGCTTTCGATTCAGGGTGGTCGGCCCTCCACTCGGCCACGGCGGAACCGAAGCCGCCCAAAAGGCCGTGTTCCTCCAGGGTCACGACCAAAGGGTATTTTGCCAAGACCTCCTCCAACACACCCGTGTCCAGCGGTTTGACCGTATGGAAGCTAAAAACCTGCACGCTCAATCGAGAGTCGGCCAAGGAGTTGGCCGCATCCACGGCCAAAGGCAAAATATTTCCGGTGCTCAATAAACAAATATCTTTTCCCCGTTGGATTTCCAAAGCCCGGCCGATGGTAACCTTTGGAACCTCTTTGTGAATCACCGGTTCGCCCTTTTTGCCCAGGCGGAGATAGACGGGTCCGGAGTGTTTCAACGCGGCCCGCAGACAAGCGCGCACCTCCATCGCATCCCCCGGGCAAAGCACGGTCATCTCCGGCAAGGCCCTCAAAAAGGCGATATCCTCCAGGGAATGATGCGTCGGCCCCAGCGTGGCATAGCTCAAACCGCTTCCCACCCCGGCAATAATAACGGGAAGGTTGTGATAACAAACATCGACACGGATTTGCTCGTAACAGCGGGTGGTGACGAAGGGGGTGATGGTATAGACGATCGGCCTTAGCCCCGACTTGGCCAGGCCCGCCGCCACCCCCATCATGTTTTGCTCGGCCACCCCGCAGTTGTAAAATCGATTCGGGCATTCGGCCTTGAAGGCGTCAAAGAGTTTGTTGCCGATATCCCCGGAGAGAAAAACGAGCCGGGATTCTTCTTTGGCCAGGGCCGTTAATTCTTGCGCAAACGCGTTTCTCATATCAATCCGAGTTCTTTTTTGGCCGCCGCCACCTCCGCAACAGAAGGGATTTTATAGTGCCAGTTGTTGTCGTCTTCCATAAATGAAATTCCTTTTCCCTTGATCGTGTGGGCGATAATGGCGGTCGGTTTCCCATCTTCCCGGGGCAAGGCGGAAAGGACTTCGGTCAACCCGGAGTGATCATGGCCGTCGATCTCGAGGGTGGACCAGCCGCAGGCCTCCCATTTTTTGTCGAGGGGATGAATGGCCAGGATGTCCCGGCTCCGTCCGGTCGCCTGCCATTTGTTATAATCGACGAGGACGCAGACGTTCGACAGTTTTTGTCCCGCCGCAAACATGGCCGCTTCCCAATTGGAACCTTCGTTGCACTCCCCGTCGCTCAACAAAACAAAGACACGGTATTTCTTCTTCAGAATCCTCGCGGCGAGCGCCATTCCCAAACCCATGGGAAGGCCGTGGCCCAGGGAGCCGGTCGCCGCCTCCACGCCGGGAAGGCCGACGGCGGGCGGGTGTTCGGGAAAACGGCTTTCATTGACGACATACTTTTTCAAATCCTCCGCGGGATAAAAACCGCGATGGGCCAGCGCGGCATAAAGGGCGGCGGCCGCGTGCCCCTTGCTCAAAATAAACCGATCCCGGTCGGGGTCTTGGGGTTTTTTGGGGTCCAACCGAAGAATTTTCCAATAAAGGACCGTCAAAATATCAATACAAGAGAGTGAAGAGGCCAAATGGGGGGCCCCCGCCCGGTGGGACATCTCCACCACGGCGCCGCGGAGCGTTTTGGCGGTCAAGTCGAGTGTTGGAAAAGGCATGGGCGGGGCATCTTAGGCTTAACAAAAGCCCGCTTGTCAAGGGTTTGTTGAGGAGAGCTCCAGGAGGATTTCAGGGACTGATTTTCGCCTGGGACGTTCGGCCCTTCGCCTCTCAAAAATGGCGGGATCATAGGAACCGTCTTTTTCAATCCAGCCGATCATTGTGTGATTGCCAAAGGAAACGCGGGGGTTTTCGTAGCGGGGATCGGAGATGGATATAAGACAAACCACCGGTATGTAATCACAAGTGGTTCGCGCGTCACGCAAGGCCTCTGATATGGGGCCGACTACTCCCTCGTAATCACAGACAATTTCCCAAATCGGCTTCTCACAACCCACCGGTTGGGCGTCAATGCCGCGCTCCTGAAGGTAGCGGCTCAAACCAAAGGGGGTTTCCTTGGGTGAACGGGGATGGGGCCGTAAATGAATTTTTTGGGCCCCTGTTCCCTTGAGCATCGTTTGAAGATCCCGATAATAGAGCGCCAAAAAATCTTCACCGATTTCATGGCCGTATCCCACAAAGACCAAAAGGGTCTTTTTGTCATTTTCTCTCTCCCGGCAGCGGCAAAGACCCTGCGTGGGGTAGCCGGCCATGAAAATCGCATCGGTCTTGCAAAAAGGCTTGTGGGCCGAGGCTGTGGCTTCATCGCAAAAGATCATTGCATCGCAGTTTCCCGGACCGGTTTGGGTCAAATGGTCGTAAGGACCGGGTGGAAAAACTTTGCCGGCTAATAACGCCGGCAAAAGGATATGATCCAAAAAATGGATGCCTTGCTTTTTGAAACGGTGGATGGTGCGGCTGGATACCCGAATGCCTTTCTTGAAAACGTCCGCGAGCGAACCCGCTTCCCCGATTTTGACAAGCCCCCTTTTGAGCAAACCTGTTTCGTTTCTTTTTTTTCCTATCATCAGATGTGTCCTTCCGGCAATCCAGCAAACATGCATACACTCATTTGAAACTGCACATTCGGAGAGATATCTCTGATAAGTGGTCAAATCATCGCAAGCCAGCAAAACATCAAAATTGAGCTGTTTCCATGTTTTTAGGTTGTGGCGAACGGCGGCATGATGTTTCAGAAGATCTTTCAGGCGAAACGATCCGGAAAAATCGGGGAGGAGCCAATATTTTTCGATCTGCTTTTGACGGGCCATCGCCTCCAAACGGGCGCGCAACAAAGCAGGCGTGTTAAAATCGGAAAAAACGACATAAACGGAAAACACCTCGGCCAATTTAGGGATAAGGGGGATAATCAATCCGTGAAATTGATAGGGGCTCCCCCACGAAATCAATAATTTCTTTTTCACGCGCGCCTTCCCCTCCAGGACTGTTTTTTTAACTCTTTTATTTCCGCTCTTGCTCGTAATGCTTTCTAAGAACATCAAAAACAACTGAATGCCCCTCTTCATTCCAATGGCCGTCCAGCGGAAAAAAAAGCGCTTTGTGCGGATTTAAACGTTTATATTTTTCAAACGCACTGCGGATATCAATAAAAGGAATATTTGCCTGTTTTAAAAACTCTTGTAAGTATTTTTCAATCCCTTCTTGAGAAAGAGTAGCATCTTTGTTCCAACCATAAGCTTCTTTGCCGGGGCCCGCTTCATCTTTCCAACCAAACCCAACGGCAACCATCAATACATTTAAACGGATGCCCCTTTTTACAAGAAAAGCATGAAGATTTTTTACAACCTCCATTGTTTCATCTACATTCTCCTTCAAATCCTTCGGCCATTGCGTGACAGGTTGTGAAAGAAGGATCGCTTCATTCCCGAATCCCGACAGATCCGAATTTTCATCTTTTCTGAGCTTTTTTCCCAACCATTTCTTTAGTGGTTGATAAGTACCATGATAAAGCAAAGATACTATTCGAATATTATTTATTATCTTTGATTTGAATGTTCTATCCCTATCATTGACTTCTACTCCCTCTTGCATTTCAAACCCAACGGGAACAGAACCATTATAAATGGCCGTCTCTCGATAAGTCTGGTCTGTAAAGTGGTAGTGTCGTTTCCGTGGAAAATCATTAATGCACAAAAACAGATTCACTTCGTCGGGATCTAAATGCACTCCCACATGGTAAACCCATGCAAATTCAACGGTTGGAGCCCACCGCCTTATGCCATGAGAGACAAATTCAATATCGTACCCAAAATGATGATTTAAAAGCTCTCCAAAAGTCTGCTCAAAAGGAATTTGTTCAGACTGCACAAAAGAGTCCCCAACATTCAGAACTCTATAGTTTTTTTTGCTATTAAGCCGTTCTGCCCTCTTTCCTACCCGAATACCCATTGCGTTAACATGGCTGAAAACCGGAGGATGGTGATCAGATGGAAGAAATCTGACAAAGCTAATATTTGGAATGTATTCAGTATATGTTAAACGGGAACTACGTAATGGGATTGGTTTATAAATTTCATTCTTCTTTTCAATAAAAAAATAAACCGCTTGCAATACACATTCTGCCAACAAAAACACTGCCAAAAAAAATATCAAAAAACTCTTCTTTGGATTGTTTTCAAACCAACTCACGCCGGGAAACTCCACTGGCCCTTCCCTCTCAGAAAATTCCTACTTTTATGCCGCTTCCATTTGAGTACTCTTGGCCGATGAAAAAATGCGAGCCTTATAAAAAAACTGCTCAGGACTGGTATATTCACTCATTTTCCTGAGCGTAAGATATTTATTATTAGACTTATATTGGTTCAGTTGATATTTTAACAGCCTTTCTTGTTTTTCCGGAAGATAAAATTCCACTTGAGTCCCTTCTCTTTTTACCTCTCCCAAGCATTTAGCATTTTTCCAATCCACCCAATTATTGGCATAGTTGATTGTTTGCATGCGAAGAGGTTCAAGCTGCCGGGTAAATTTTACTCTCTTATCTAAACAAAATTGCAACACCTCACGGCATTGATTTAATTTGGTTTCGAAATGACCGTCTTTTTTCTTCTCCAAGACGCTCTGGGTGACTGCGAGTATAAAATTCGTAAACTCTTCGGGACATTCCAAAATGGCAACATAGGAATAATGGTAATTTAACTTTCCATAATCGCTTGTCTTTAGTCTTAAAAAATTTTCCGGTTGCGACCAAAATTCAATGAGTTCTTCAGAGGTATCAAATTGTTCGTAGCTATGGTCACGATTAAAATTAGCATAGAGCTTTCCGACCGGTCCCGATTGATATTGGGCTTCTTTTGCCATTTTAACCATCATATCGGCAGGATGAATGCCCAGACTTTTAACATACATTAAATAGTCATAATACCATCGTCTGCCCCACATAAACTGAAACAAATAGTGAAGAAAGCGAAAAGAATGAAGTTCCGTCCGGGTCATTGTAGTTGTTTCCAAAACCACTTCTTGACACTCAAAAACTTTTTGATCGTCATATATTCCAAATGCATTGTCATGTAATCGCCAGCCTGTTTTTCTAATATATTGTTGCCGATGCGATTTACTTTCCATTTCTGTTCCAGGAATAAGATGTAGATTGAAGTTTAAAACTTCAAATCCAAGATCCATAAGCTTTTTATTCGCTTCAAGATGACTTTCCCAAGTCTCCATTGGCAACCCAACAATAAGGTCGGAGTACAAATGGATATCCTTTTTAAAGTTTAAAAGTTCTTCAGCCATGCGAACAACGGAATCGATGGGGAGATTGCGCCGTTTAATTGCCGTCAGAGTATCCGGATGGAATGTTTGCATAGAAGCCCCAACCTGAGAAATACCTTGAAATTCCTTGGCGGTGCGCAACACACGTTCAGGATTTGATTTATTCCAATAAACAAAAACGTGCCCCGGAGTTCCTTTCTTAACATGGCTTTGGTAAAGATATCTTGCAATTTGCACATCCCGCTCTAAAATCGAGAAATTCGCATCGGAAAAAATAATTGTAGCTCCCTTGGCACACCGATCCGTTATGTAGTCAATTTCAGCGTAAATCCGTTCTTCGCTAAATCTAGCCAGCTTTTGCGTTCCAATTCCAAAAGCACAAAACGTACATCTATAGGGACAAGAACGATTGGATTCCAAAATAGGAGTGATCGACCCATCAAAAAACTCGTCAAACAATCCACTGAGATATGGCGAGGGGATTTCGTCAAGATTGAGAATAGAGTTCAAAACTTTTCCAATGGTCGTCTCACTGCTATCCTTTCCATCAACGGTAAAACAACCATCAATGGGGTTGGATTTGATTTTTGGAGTATTTAGCCCTGAATTTATAAAAGATTTCATTAAACCAACAAAACCCAGCTCTCCTTGGTTGAGAACCCATGCATCACAGTACTTGTGGTGTTTAAAAAAGGGTGCCGCCACTTCTGGAATCGCATTTAGATTGGTAAAGGATGGACCGCCCCCTACTGTCAAAGTATTTTGATTTTGTTGTTTTGCTATTTGAAAAACTAATTTATTTAAGCTTGTATTCCACACATAATGACTAAGCGCAACCACATCCGGCGCGTCACCTTTAATGGCGTCTATCATCTTTGTGGGACATTTAAAAAGGCGAATTTCTAATTCATTTTCAATATGCTTTTTTGCATATTCCGCAATAAACCCGATATTTAACGGCATGGTCCAAATACTTGTTTTTTCCCAAGTATGGACTAAGTCTCCAAAATATATTTTAACTTTACGCATCGGGAGTAATCTATACAATAATGGAAGAAAATTACAAGCATTTAGGACACAGCATGCCATTCCTGATGTCCGCATATTTCTCTTAGCATCCGCTTGACTAATGGAGAGTACTTTATTAGCCTCTTGTGAATTTATGAACCCAATGATAACTCCCAAGCCCCTAAAACCCTATGTCCACCCGCAAACGGTCGTCGGCAAAATTGCAGCGAAGGATCTGGCCGGTTTAAAAGTTCTGTTTATCAACATGCCCCTTCGGGAATCGGCCCGGCCCAATTGTCTGCCGAATGGGGTTTGTCTCCTGGCCGCCCAACTCGAAAAATATAACGTGGAACCTCTTATCGTCGACCTGAACGCCTACCGCCTCAAGGAAAACGGACGGCAGAGAGGTCTTTCCGAAGAGGAGATGCAGAAACTCCTGATGAAATATTTCAGCAAATACGGCGATCAGGACTTGATTCTCCTCTCCGGCATGATCACGACGTTAAAATGGCAAGAGAGGGCGGCTAAATTTATCAGACGCCATCAACCCCATGCCTTTCTCGTTTCCGGCAACGGCCTGGCCACTGAATTTAAGGGAGGGCTTTTCAACTGGATTCCGGAACTGGATGGGGTGGGACACTCGGAGGGAGACCTCTCCATTATCAAAATCGCTTTTGACGCGGCAAAGATCAAAGAACACGGATTTCAAACTGCCCTTCAACGGGGATGCCTGGAACCTTACCATATTGGGGAGCATCTGGGCCGGCACCGTTTTATTTACGACGGGGGAAGGCCCTCCTCTTTGGACGACGTTCCCCTCCCCGACTATGAACTTTTGAGAGAGGATATCAACGGCTATCCGGTTCTGGAAAACTACCTTCAAAATGAAATATGGGGAATCACGGCCAACAACTCTTCGGCCACCCCTTTCACCATGCGCCGGAGCATCAATACGATCTCCAGCCGAGGATGTCCCTACGCCTGCAAATACTGTTACCGGGGGGCAACCGGGGAGAGAAATTACGGCGTCCGGGCCGCGGACCGTTTAGGCGCGGAGCTGGAGTTCTATCACACCAAGTACGGCGTCGATTTCGTGGGCATCCTGGATGACAACTTTTTGGTGCAGAGAAATCGCATCGCGCAACTCCCCGGCGAATTAAAAGGTTTTGTCGAACGGTCCGGCCTGCGGTGGGGAACCCACGGACGCTTGGACGAGGCGGCCGATCTGCGGCCGAATGGAAACGGCAAATCGGTCAAACACAACACCCTTCGCGTCGATCAAATGGCCCAGGCCGGTTGTGTCTACATCGGATTCGGGGCCGAATCGGCGGACAAACGGTCTTTGGAATACATGGGAAAGGGGGGATTCATCCTCGCCAATGGAACGGAGAAAATCAACGGATGGGAATTTCCCGTGACCATGATCGAGGGGATTAAAAACACCAAACATGCCGGCATCCACGCCAACTGCACCTGGATTATGGGTTATCCGGGGGAAACATTAGAGATGCTTAAAACGAGCGTGGCTTTCATCAAATGGCAGGAAGAGTTTTACTCCCAATTTGGGGACCGCCCGGACTCGGTGAATAAAAACATGTTTGTGGCGACCGCCTACCCGGGAACGGAGATGTTCGGCCACCCCGCCGTGAAAAAACAGCTTCATGAAAACTTCGGAATTGCCTATGACGAGGAAAACAATCCCATTTGCGACGAGAACTTGCATTATTATGTCCTGGAGCTGGATGACGCGACGAAGGTCATGCACGACCAAAGCGGCCAACCCCTGAACTTCGGGAAAATGCCGATGGATCAGTTCTTGCGGGCGAGAGAGCATATTGCCTCTGGACAAATCTATAAAATCTTGGATATGTAAACCCCTCCGATGGAATTGCCAAGACCGAACCTGACGGCGGAGCGGATCTATATCGAATATGCCGATCACTACGGAACGGATATGGTCGAAAGGCATATCCGCCGCTATCTGTGGGCCCAATCCCATCTCAAACCAACGGATACCGTTCTCGACGCCGCGTGCGGCAGCGGATACGGAAGCCTTTTGCTAAAAAAACGCTGTAAGGCCGTGGTGGGGATGGACATCAGCGAGGAGGCGATCGACTATGCCAAAGACAAATTAAACGGCAAAAAAGGGATTGATTACAAACAAGGCGACCTGTCCCAAATAGGCTTCTGCGATCTAAAATATGAAAAATTCGATGTGATCGTCTGTATCGAAGCGATTGAACACATCACCGAGGAACGGCAAAATAGATTTTTGGCGGGTGTTTTAAAACGACTGTCTTGCGACGGACGATTACTGATCACCACACCTATCAAGCAAGACGCTCCCCGTACGGAATTTCATGTCAAGGAATTTACTTCGGATGAATTCCGAAATTTTCTCACGCCGTGTTTCGAGGAGGTCGTTTTTGATTCTCCCAAGGATTATCGCATCTCGCCGGCCCATTTCAGCCTGGCCAGATGCTCCCGGCCCAGAGTATGAAAACAGGTCTGCTGACGTATGCCCGCACCAACTCCTACCGTCTTCCCGGAAAAGTGCTCCTGGAGGTCATGGGACGGCCTATTTTGTCGTATCAAATCGAGCGCCTCAAAAACGCAAAAAAAACGGAATGCTTTATCCTTGCCACCACCCCGTTGGCGGAAGACGACGTCTTGGCCGATCTGGCACGCGCGGAAGGGCTTGCCCTCTACCGAGGCAGTGTCGAGGATCTGATTGAACGAATGCTCCATGGCGCCCAGGCCCACGGGGTCGATTTCCTCGTTACCGTGGGGAGCGACAATATCTTTGTCGATCCTTGCCACGTCGATCTCCTGATTGATCAATACGAAAAGACCGGGGCCGATTTTCTCTATTGTCCCGACCTTCCGTTGGGCGCCAGCCCCTACGCGGTCAAGGTCTCCGCCCTGGAGACCTGCCACCGGAATCATCAGGGGAAAACGGATCACGGCTGGGATTTGTATTTTTTAAAAAACAAGCGATACCGGGTCGAGCGCGTCCCCGTCGCCGAAGAACTCCGCCGGCCCGAGCTGCGCATGACCATGGATTATCTCGAGGATTTTCAATTTTTCAAGGCGGTATTGGAAACCCTCTATTCCCCCGGCTGTGGTTTTCCATTGCAAGCTATTATTCGTTTCATCGATACGCACCCGGCGGCGGCCGCTTTGGCGCAGGAACGTGTCAACGATTGGAACAACCTGCGCAAAACTTTTGAAAAAAACATTAAGGAGTGAAGACGTGCCTATTTTTCAAGCCGCGGCCTTAACCGATTTGGCCCGAAAGATTTTTCAAGCCGCGGGGGCCCCCCCTAAGGCCGCCCAAAGAGTGAGCGAGTCCCTGGTGGGGGCAAACCTGGCGGGCATCGATTCCCACGGCGTGGTGAGAGTAGCCCAGTACGTTGGTTTCATTCAAAAAGGCGAGCTCGACCCCAAGGCGGGGCCGACGGTGGTCGTCGATCATCCCTCCCTTGCCATGGTCGACGGCCATCACGGGTTCGGCCAAGTCATCGCCGTTTACGGCATTGAAATCGCGATGGAAAAAGCCCGGTCAACCGGCATCGGCGTGGTCGGCTTGCGACGGACCCATCACATCGGAAGAGTCGGAGAATACGTTTTGAAGGCGGCCGAGGCGAAGATGGTGGGAGTCGGTTTTTGCAACGGCTGCACGCCGAATGTCGCTCCCTTTGGAGCCATCCAACGGGTCTTCGGGACAAACCCCATCGCGTGCGCCGCCCCCTCCCGCGACGGCAACCCGATTCTGATCGATCTGGCCACGAGCCTCGCCACCGAGGGCAAGGTGAGGGTCGCCAGAAACACCGGTCAACGGCTTGAAAAGGAGACGGCTATCAATCGGCGGGGGGAGGAGACCACCAGCCCGGACGATTTTTATGACGGAGGCGCGCTCCTCCCGATCGGCCGGCATAAGGGGTCGGCCCTCAGCCTGATGATTGAAATCCTGGGGGGATTTTTGACGGGTGCCGGCAGTCCCGCCTTCGCGGACCGCGACATCGGCAATGGGGTTTTGTTTATTGTCCTGGACCCCAAAATTTTTCGTGAGGGGTTGGACCCTTTCCTGGATGACATGGAACGGATGCAAAAAGCGATCAAAAAAGCCGAACGGGCAAAGGGGGTGGAAGAGGTTCTCCTCCCCGGAGAGCCGGAATTCCGAAGCGAACGGATTCGGAGGGAAACCGGAATCCCGCTTGACGAAAAGACATGGGCTGAATTAAGAGATCTGGCGGAGCGTCTGGGGGTTTCACAACCATGAAGTTTTTTGTCGACACGGCCAATCTGGAGCAAATTCGCACGGCGAGGAGCTGGGGTTTCATTTCGGGAGTGACCGTTAATCCGGTTTTGATGGCCAAAGAGTCCCTCGATTATAAATCCCACGCCCTGGCCCTGTTGGAAATCGCGGACAAGGGCTGGGACGTCAGTTTGGAGGTCCGCTCCGGCGGAGCCGAAGCGATGATCGCGCAGGCCAAGGTTTTGGCCTCCTGGGACAAGCGGGTGCGCGTGAAACTCCCCACAACGATGGAAGGCCTCCAGGCGGCCTCGCAACTGCTGAAGGAAATCCCCTTGAACATGACCATCGTCAAGTCCCCGGCCCAAGGTTTGATCTCCATGGCCCTTTTGAATCATCTCCCTGACGGCGACATGGTCCTATCGGTATTCTGCGGGCGCCTGCGGCAGGCCGGCCATGATTGGAAACAAGTCATCGAGTCTCTTGCCCAGCGCCGATCCCGGGCAAAAATTCTGGCCGCCTCGATCAAAACCCCCGCCGACTTGTCGGAGGCCGTCGCCGCGGGTTCCGATATCGTCACCGCACCCCTTGATGTCTATCAGATGGTTTTGTCCTCTCCCCTGGTCGAGGAAGACCGGGCGGCGTTTGATGCCGCCTTCGACGAGAAAGGCTTGAAGGTCCCCTCGTGAAGCGATTAAAAGGCAAGAGCGCGCTCATTACCGGATCCAGCCGCGGCATTGGGCGGGCCATTGCCTTGGCGTTTGCCCGTGAGGGGGCCAAAATTGCCGTTACCTACCGGCGGCAAAAAGAAGCGGCCGAAAAAGTGGTCCGCCAAATTTGCGATCAGGGGGGCGAGGCCGCACTACTTCCCCTCGACGTTTCCGAACCCGATCAAATCAAACAAGCGATTGCGGAGACGGCCCGGCACTTCGGCTCCATCGATATTTTGGTGAACAACGCCGGAATGAACCGGGTCAACGATTTCGACAAACAAACACTGGAGGAATGGAACGAAGTCTTGGCGGTCAATCTGACCGGCGTATTCCTCTGCTGTCAAGCCGCCCTCCCCCATATCCCGGAGGGGGGGCGCATCATTAATATCGGTTCGGTCTCGGGCCAGCTTGGGGGACCCCGCTCCCCCGCCTATGCCGCGGCCAAGGCGGGTGTCATGGCGCTGACCCACTGCCTGGCTCGCTTTACAGCCCCCCGCAAGATTACGGTCAATTGCCTTTCGCCGGGTATCGTCGCGTCGGCAATGACCGATCAGACCATGCCGGCGTCCCTGCGCGAAACCCGTCTGCGCAACATCCTTTTGGGTCGTCTGGGGACTTATGAAGAAATTGCCGAGGCGGCCCTCTTTTTGGCCTCGCCGGAAGCGGGTTTTATCACGGCAGAGACGCTGAACGTGAACGGCGGGGAATGGTGGTGATATCATGGCCCTGATGGATATCGTCAATTTGAACGCCGACGCCTCCTGCCTTCCCTCCAATAAATGGCTTCGCTCTTTGGAAGGGGGAAAAAATTCCCGCCTTTGCCGCCTGTTGAATAACTATGTTCGGAACCGGCGCAAGGTCAATATCGGTTTGACCGGAGCGACCATCAAGGACCTGAGTGTTTTCAATCCCGAGGCCCTGGATTTAATCAACGCCCACCCCGAAATTTTTCAAATCCTGGCCCGCCCTTTCGCGCATGACTTGTCCCCCCTGCGCAATCACGAAGGATTTCAGCTCAATTTGGAATACGGTTTGAAAACGATCAAAGAACATTTAAAAAACACGGTCCCCGCCTTTCTGCAAAACGAGTTGATGATCCGCAACCAGCAAATCGAAACGCTGGTGGAACACGGCCTTCAGGCCATCTTCATTCATCCCGAACGCTATGATGAAACCGTTCAAGGCATCATCCCCAAGTCCCCTTTTTTCTGCCAGGGCACCCACCGGTCGCCGATTTTGACGATTCCAATAACGGATAATCTGACGGTCCCCTACCTCGCCTATCTCCACCGTGAAGAGCCGCCGGCCGCCTGGACTCGAATTTTAAAGGGGCCGGGCCTTAAACTGATCTGGCGTGACGCCGAATCGGCCTTGTTGTTTCCGGGGGGGGTCGATTTTGAGGGGATGCTGTTTGAGGAGGAAAAGGCCGACTCGGTTGAGCGCCTTCATCTTTCCGAACAATGGGATTTTTTTTGGGAGGAGGCGGATCGCAACAGCAACCGTTCCCTCCTGAAACATTTTCCCCAGCGGAAATTGGCCCATTGGCTGAGTGATTTTAAAATGGCCTGGCTCGTGGAAGAATTGCGCGCCATCGAGGCGGCCATCGACTCCCAATCCCCCCTCATTCAAAAATTGTGGCTGATGGCCATCAACTCAGATATTCCGGCCTCCTCCGAGAAGATCGCGCCGCGCTTCAAGGTCCACCCCGATGCCTTTCAGGTTCCGAAGGAAGATTTCGTCTGGGAAGGGGTTCTGGCGGATGAGTCGGCGTCGACGGTCACCCTGCTCCGATCGGACCGCCATTTCGAAGGGGAGGTTTACATCGATCTCCTGCATCGATTGTTAAACGGCAGGATGACTGAAACGGAATGTTGTGCTTACATAGCGGCCTCCCCGGAGGCTTACCTCAAAAAAGCGTACGCGAGGGTCTTGCGCTGATGCATATCCTGGAAAATGTTTTTGTTTGGAGCCAGTTTCGAAGGATGCTGGACCTGTTCGGCAACCTCTATCAACGGCGGTTTGCCCTGATCCGGGAATTCGGCATCTCCCCTTGCGCCTCCGTGCTGGATGTCGGCTGCGGCACGGGGCAGTATTCACAAATAACCGACGGGGATTATTTGGGGATCGACATGGACCCCGGTTACATCCAAAGCGCCTCCCGGAAATACCGCGCTCCCAAAAGACAATTTAAATGCCGCGCCTTGCAACAGATTGATCTCGCGGAAAAAAAATTCGACGCCGCCCTGTTGATCGATTTATCCCATCATTTGCCGAAAGCGGACTTTCACAACCTCCTGGCCTCCCTTACCCGAATCGTCTCCGGACACATCATCCTCACCGACCCCCTCCGGCAAAACCGGATCAATCTCTGGGGGAGAATGCTGACCGCCCTCGATCGCGGAAATTTTATCCGAAGCAAAGAGGAGGAGTTGTCCATCGTGAGGGATCATTGCGACGTGGTTCAGGCCGAGACGATGCATTTTTGGGGAGTTCAAAACATCATGATTTTCGCCAAGACCCGATGAACATCGAAAATTGCCTTTTCTGCGGCAAGTCACAAAAAAAAATATTGCGCGCCGATCTGACCGACGTGGAGGCGGGCACCGGCGGCCGATTCAGCGTCGCCCAATGTCTCGATTGTCATTTTATCTACCTCTCTCCCCGGCCGGCGGAAGAAAACCTGCCCGACCGTTATCCCGCCCATTACTATACGCAGTTAAAAGGACGACGGTCAGGGTTGTCTCAACAATTGTACCGGCCCCGCTACCTGTTCCGCCGGCGGAGAATCCAAAACGCCTGCCAAGGGATCCCCTCTTCTTTATTGGAGGTCGGCTACGGCGACGGCGCCTTTCTGGCCTACTTAAAGGAGAAGTGGGGGGAGCGTTGTCAATTGGCCGGCATCGATTTTAAACCGCCGCCCGGCCAAGCCACTCTTTCCGGAGTGGACTGGATGGAAGGCGACTTTCTGCGGTTTCCCTTTAAAAAATCGTATGACGTCATTACGCTCTACAGCGTTCTGGAGCACCTCCCCCGCCCCTTGGAGGCCTTGTCCCTCTTGTCCCGCCTGCTAAAACCAAAGGGCCTCTTGGTCATGGAAGTTCCGAATTGGAATTCCCTCTGGCGTTTTGTCTTTCCCCGGCATTGGTCGGGGCTTCAAATTCCGCGTCATCAAATTTTTCCGACCCACCGTTCCCTGGGACGACTCCTGGAGCGGGCCGGTTTACGGATGAACCGCTACAACCGCATTTTTGACCCCGGCGACTTTTCGGTCTCCTTTTGCAACTGGCTCAGCCACCGCTTAAAATTGAAGACCCCGCCCCGCCAGGCCTGGTTTTTTCTCCCCGCCACGGCCCTTTTTTCCCCCCTTGTCTTTCTGCAGTGGGCTGTGTTACGCAATTCCGGAGAAATGGAATGCATATGCTGTTTAAAAAACTGAAGGTGTTTTTTTTCAGGATCCGTTGTCTTTTCACCAAAAAAAATCCGCAGGAAGATATTTATCCTTTTTGGTAGATCGGTGAGCCCGCATCGTTATTCATTTCTTGACTGCCCCATCGACTGCCTTTCCATGACGCAAACGCTCGATTGGATCGAAAACGCCGTTCAAAAACGCTCCCCCTTTTGCCGGCATACCGTGGTCAACGCGGCCAAAATCGTTTTGGCGCAAAGGGATCCCCTGTTGAAACAAAGCATCCGGGAAAGCGACCTGATCAATATTGACGGTCAGCCGGTCGTTTGGGCGGCCCGTCTGCTTGGGATTCCGGTGCCCGAAAAAGTTTCAGGGTCGGATTTGATCGTGGCCCTGTTAAAATCGGCGGAACAAAAAGGATGGCGGGTTTTCTTCCTGGGAGGCACGCGCAATGTTTTGGAGCAAATGAGCCGTCGCCTGCAACAACGGCATCCCGGCCTGATCCTCGCGGGAAAGAGGGACGGTTATTTCCCGGAGGAGGAGGCCGCGTCAGTCGCATCCCAGATCCGGGAGTCCAAGGCCGACATTCTTTTTGTCGGCATGCCGACGCCCAAAAAAGAAATTTTTTTGAGCCGGTTCAGGGAGGTCATGCAGGTCCCCTTCTCCATGGGGGTCGGGGGGAGTTTCGACATCCTGGCGGGAAAAACGAAACGGGCCCCCCGATGGCTGCAGCAAACGGGTCTGGAGTGGTTTTTTCGCATGGCCCAGGAGCCCCGGCGCCTCTTTAAACGCTATTGGCAAACCAACCGCCGCTTTGTATACATGGTTTTCAAGGAATACCTCCACCAAAAAAGGAAAAAATAATGTGCGGCATTGTCGGAATGGTCTCTCCCTCCCCCCTTCCGGAAGGGTGGGGAGAAGACCTGCAAAAGATGAATCGGGCCCTGACGCATCGCGGACCCGATGATTTCGGCTACTTTTGGGAAGGGCCGGCCTTGGCCAAACCTTTGCAAACGTTGGACGCCCAGGCAAGACCCCGCGCCGCCTTCGGTCACCGGCGCTTGAGCATTCTCGACCTGAGCGAGGCCGCCCGCCAGCCGATGGTGCGTGAAAAGGGAAAAATTTTTCTCGCCTACAACGGCGAAATCTACAATTTTCGCGAACTGCGCGAAGAATTGACAAAAGGCGGCGCCGTTTTTCAAACCGCCTCCGACACGGAAGTTTTCCTGGAGGCCTACCGCGCCTGGGGAATACAATGCGTGGAAAAACTCCGCGGCATTTTCGCCTTCGCCCTGGCCGATTTAAGAAAAAACCGGGTTTTTCTGGCGCGGGATCACCTGGGGGTCAAACCCCTTTATTATACGCGCCGGAGCGGCCTGTTTTATTTTGCCTCGGAGCTTAAGGCCTTTCTGACCATCAAACATTTCGAGGCCGATGCCGATTTTGACGCCCTCCGGCAGTATCTTCAGTTCTTGTGGATTCCCGGGGAACAAACCGGATTGAAAAATATTTTTAAATTGGAGCCGGCAACCTTATTGACTTTCGATCTGAACACGGGGGAAACGTCCCAATCGACATACTGGTCTCCCTTTGATTGCCGCGGCGAGCGCCAAGCCGGCGGTCTGCCGGCTTTGAGAGAAAATCTCGCCCGCGCGGTGCGGGAAGAACTTGTCTCCGATGTCCCCCTGGGAGCCTTTTTAAGCGGCGGCCTCGACAGCTCTCTCGTCGTCGCGTTGATGCAAAAAACGCATCAAACATTTTCCATCGGATATCGAAAGGAAGATTTGGCCTTTGACATTGTCCCGGACGACCTCCCCTTTGCCCGGCAAGTCTCCCGGGCGCTCCAAATCCCTCATCAGGAAATTCTCTTGTCCCCCAATGTGGGCGAACTGCTTCCCAAAGTCGTTTGGCATCTGGATGAACCGCTCGGCGATCCGGCCGCCGTCTCCTCGTATCTGATTTGCGAAGCGGCAAAAAAAAACGGCCTGACCGTCATGCTCTCCGGCATGGGCGGGGATGAACTCTTCGCCGGCTATCCCCGGCAAAAGGCGCTGGTCTACGCGCAATACTTTCGAAAAATGCCGAAGCTTTTTACTCAAACGATTCAGTGTCTCAGTGACTCCCTTCCCGGCGCCGGCAAAAGCCGCCGGGCCAAATGGGGGCGCTCCCTCAAAAAATTTTTGAAAGGGATGGACGGGGACTCACTGCAACACTACATCGCCATGGAGAGTTATTTTTTGCCGACCGAGCATCCGGCCCTGTTGGCCGGCGACGGCCCGTGGCAAAACGGGGCCGGCGGAACAGAAGCTACCCATCAAAAAATTACCAATAAAATCAATGGGTTGTCACCGATTGCTCCGCTCCGCCAGGCCCTCCTCCTCGATTTGGTGACCTACCTCCCCTGTCTCAACTTGGCCTACACCGACAAGACCTCGATGGCCAACGGCATCGAGGTGCGCGTCCCCTTTTTGGATATCGAATTGGTCCGCCTCGCCTTGCAACAAGCTCCCGACCGTTTGTTGAGATGGCGCCGAGGCAAATTGGAGGGAAAATGGCTGTTGAAAAAAGCCGCCGAGCCCTTCTTGCCAAGCCGGATTATTTGGCGTAAGAAGGCGGGGTTCGGGGCTCCGGTCCGTTCCTGGCTCCGCGGCGGTTTAAGGGAGATGCAAAGGGAATTGTTAGGGGCGAACGGTTTAGGCAAGAGGGGCTGGTTTCAAAAACCGGCGATCCTGAAGTTGCAAGAGGAATTTTTCAGCGGAAAGGAAGACCACGCCCTCAAAATCTGGATGTTGATGTCGCTGGAACTCTGGACCCGGCAATATATCGATCGATGAAACAGGTTGTCCAAAATTATCAGACGGGCGAATTAAACGCGGCGGAAATTCCCATGCCCCAAACGCGTCCCTCCTCCGTTCTCGTGCGCACCCTCTATTCCGCCATCAGCGCCGGAACCGAAAAGACGAAAGTCGATGTCGCCAAAATGTCATTATGGCAAAAGGCCCGATCCCGTCCCGATCTGGTCAAAAAAGTTTTGCAAAAGGCAAAAAGAGAAGGCTGGTTTTCCACCTTGCAATTCGTCCGCAAGAAATTGGGAGAACCGATCCCGCTCGGTTATTCCCTGGTCGGCATCGTCGAGGAAGTCGGGGATTGGGTGGATGGGATTCAAGTCGGCGACACGGTAGCCTGCGCCGGCGCCGGTTTTGCCAATCATGCCGAATATAACGCGGTCCCGCACCGCCTGGCGGTCAAGGTGCCGCCCGGCACGCCGCTCGATCAGGCCGCCTTCACCACCCTCGGGGCCATCGCACTGCAAGGCGTGCGTCAGGCTGATCCCAAAATGGGCGAGCGTTTTGTCGTGTTGGGGATGGGTCTGCTGGGGCAGATGACGGCGCGGCTCTTGAAGGCATGCGGCTGTTTTGTCCTGGCCACCGATCTGGATCCCTGGAAACTGGAACAGGCCGATAAAAACGACATGGAGACCGCGTTGGGCAACGATCCTCACCTCGAAGCAAAAGCGGAAGCGTGGACTCGGGGGCGCGGCGCGGACGGCGTTTTGATTACCGCATCCACATCCGCCAATGGTTTGATGGAACAGGCCGGACTGTTGTGCAGGGAGAAAGGACGGGTCGTGGTGGTGGGAAACGTGGGGACCCAATTCCCCCGTGATATCTACTATCAAAAGGAACTCGACATCCGGCTGAGCCGCTCCTACGGGCCGGGCCGCTACGATCCCTTCTATGAGGAACTGGGGCTCGATTATCCGGCCGGCTACGTCCGCTTCACCGAACAGCGAAATATGGAGGCCTTTTTGGATCTGCTGGCCTCCCGGCGAATCGATTTAACCCCGCTGATTACCCATCGCTTTGCGTTTGAAAAGTCCGAAGCGGCCTTTGCCCTGTTGAATGGAACCGAGACACCCTACCTCGGCATTCTTCTGGAATATAAGACGCCTCCCCGGCCCCCCGCTCCGCCCAAAGCCCGTCTGGTCGCTCCGGCCCAAACAAGAGAGCCGCTCCAAATAGGTTTGATCGGGATGGGCAACTATGCCGCCTCCCAGCTCCTCCCCAATCTGAAAAAAATTCCCGCCGTGAGGATCGAAGCCATCGCCACCGCTTCCGGATTAAAGGGACAGGCCACGCCGGAGGCCGTTCTCCATTCGGAAACCATCGGCACGATCTTCATCGTCACCCGGCATGACAGTCATGCCGAATACGTCGTCTCCGGCCTGAGGCAAAACAAAAACGTCTTCGTGGAAAAACCGCTTTGTTTGAGCCTGGAAGAGTTCGCGGCGATCCGCGAGGAATACCAAAATTCCAAAGGTCTTTTGTGCGTAGGTTTTAACCGCCGTTTTGCCCCGCAGATTCAAAAAATAAAATCGCTCTTTCCCGACGGGGCCAAGCATATTATCTACCGAATCAACGCCGGCAAATTAAAAGCCGATCACTGGTTGCACATTCCCGAAATCGGAGGGGGAAGACTGCTGGGCGAGGGCTGTCACTTCATCGACCTGGCGGGCTATCTGGCGGCAAGCCCGATTCGCAAAGTCTTTGCCATAGGCTTCGACCAGGAATTTCATGTGACGCTGGAATGCGCCAACGGCGCCCTGGCCTCCATCCTTTATTTGGCGGCGGGGGATCCGAGCCTGGAAAAGGAATATCTGGAAGTGCACGGGGAAGGGAAATCGGCCGTCCTGGATGATTTTCAAAAAGAGAAGGGGCAATCGGGATTGTTGCAAGCCTTTATTGCCGCCTGCCGGCAAGGAGACAGAAAATCGGCCCCCATCGCCGCCGAAGCCATTTGGAATACCACCCTCGCCACCCTGGCGTGCAGACAAAGCCTCGGCAAAGGAAGACCGATCCTCGTTGATGCTTGAAACCATCAAAGAAGAAGTTTTCGGTTGGCTCGAAACAAACGGATGGAAGGGTTTTGACCCCTTTGACGGCCTAAACACACCTTTGCAAAAAATTTTGGGGAGGGGTTTCCCGGCCGTCGCCTTTTTGCAATTCGTCAAACGGTTTCCCTTCAATATCCGGCCCTGGCTTTTTGTTTCCCCCCAGGAAAACCCGATGAGCTGGGCGGCGGGGATATTGGGGGCCGTGGAAGCCGGCAAAACGGAGTTTTTGGACAGGGCCGTCCCGCGCCTCCTTGATTTGCGAACACCGGGGACTCATCTCTGGGGTTATCCCTTCCCCTGGGCCTCCAAGGCCTTTTATCTCAAGGCGAAAGAGCCGAACCTGGTTCTGTCGGCCCTTTGTCTTCGGGCCTTGAACCGGGCCTCCGTCAACCCTCAACAATCGGTCCAGGCCCTCCATGACTGTTTTTATAAAAAGCGGGAGGGGTTTTTTTCCTACGTCGCGCGCGAGGCCATCCTGGTTCATAACGCCAATCTTTTGGGAGCCGAGGCGGCGGCGCGGCACCTCCCCTTTCAACCCGACGCGCTTCGGGCGGCGGAAATTTCATTGGAAGCCCAGGAACCGTCCGGCCGCTGGCCCTACGGCACTCTTCCCCACCACCAATGGTGTGATAATTTTCATACCGCTTATAATTTAATCGCCTTATCGAATATCCATTCCGCCCTGCCGAATGAGAAAATAAAAAAGGCCGTTCAAAACGGATTAAATTATTATCTGGCGCACGCCTTTACCACGGACGGAAAACCCCGCTACTATGACAACCAAACCTATCCCCTGGAAACCCATTCGGCCGCCGTCGGATTGATCCTGTTGGGAGAAATGGTTAAGGGGGGGTGGTTGGATCGGGAGACGGCTCGAAACCAGGCGGAAAAAATTGTGGATTGGTTGAGGCGGGAGGCCTATTTAGGCGAAGGGCGGTTTGCTTACCGGAAGGGCCGCAGGCCGGCCGACAAAACCGTTTTTGCCCGCTGGACGCAGGCTTGGGTTTATTGCGGGCTGGAAGCGGCCGCCTCCCTTTTGGAGGATTAAGAGAGGATTAAGAACTGAAATTGAGCGTAAAATTCAACCCCTGAAAAGATCGGTGGGCTGTCAATTGAACCCAAAGGATACTCGCCGCCATCGACGGCACTTGATCTAAAGGAACCGCCGGCAATCTTTCGGAAAGGCCATAGCCGCCTTCATCCAGATAGGGATCCACGACATAGAGGTGGGCCATCTTGCCCAGCTCCTTGACCAAGCCATGATAGATATCGATGGACGGAGACTCCCGAAAATCGGCCACATCCGCCTTGTAGGTCATGCCAAAAAGATAAACTTTTTGAAAAAGGCCCGTGGCCTTAAATCGCTCATTCACATTCCGATGAATGGTGCTGATGACGTAACGCGTCTTGGATAGATTGACATTACGGGCCGTCCGGATCAGGGCCGTCTGTTCCGGCAGGGCCTCCACCAAAAACCAGGGGTCGACCGCGATGCAATGCCCCCCCACGCCCGGGCCGGGAGTCAAAATATTCACGCGGGGATGATGGTTGGCCAGCCGAATCACTTCCCGGTGAGAAACCTGCAATCGGTCGCAAAACATTGAAATCTCGTTGGCGAAGGCGATATTGACATCGCGAAAACTGTTTTCCACCAGTTTGACCACCTCGGCGGTGCGGGCCGTCGTCTCCATCACCTCGGCGTCAACTATTTTTTTATAAAATTGGCTGGCCTGCCTGCCGCAGGCGGGGGTTACTCCCCCCACGATACGGGCATTGACCTTCAACTCCCGCATAATTTTTCCGGGCAAAACCCGTTCCGGACAGTAGGCGACAAAACAATCCTTGCCCGCGGTAAAACCTTTTGTTTTCAAAGCCCCGGCCACGACTTTTTCCGTGGTCCCCGGAGGAGAGGTGCTTTCCAAAACGATCGTGTTGCCGGGCCGGATGAAAGGCAAGATCGAATCCAAGGCGGCTTCAATATAGGTCAGATCGGCCTGATGCTCCTCTTTAAAGGGAGTTGGAACGCAGATGAGAAATAAATCGGCCGGGACGGGCTTGCAGGCGGCCTGAAGCCTTCCTTCCCGAACCACGCCCGCCAAGGCCTCGCTAAGATCCGGCTCCAAATCAAGATGGGAATCGCCGGCATTGACCCCCTCAACGACCTCCGGATTGATATCAACCCCCAAAACTTGAAAGCCGGCCTGGGCAAAGAGGCAGGCGGTGGGAAGGCCGATGTATCCCAGGCCCAAAACACAAATGTTTGTTTTTCTCGTCATCGATTCGCGAGAAGAATTTCTACAATGCGGGGGGCGGCTTGTCCATCCCCAAAAGGATTCGGCAGGCCGGCCAGACGGGGCCGGTTTTTCAAAAGGCGGTGCGCGGCGGCCACAATGGCGTCGGTCTCGGTTCCGACCAGTTCTCCAAAACCCGATTCAACCAACTCCGGCCGTTCCGTGGTCTTGCGCATTACCACCACGGGCACGCCAAAAGAGGGGGCCTCCTCCTGAACGCCCCCCGAATCGGTCAGGACCAGATCGGCTCGCATCAACAGACGCAAAAAGGATTCGTAATCCATGGGGGCCGTCAAATCGATTTGCTCACACGACGACAACAGGCGATAGACGGGTTCACGCACATTGGGATTGGGATGGACCGGCAAAACAAACCGCGTTTCGGGAAGCCGTTCGGCCAATACCAATAAAGCCCGGCAAATCGATTGCAAATCTTTGCCGAAACTTTCCCGGCGATGGGTCGTGACTAAAATAAGCGATTTCCCCCTGCCGGGTGCCGGCCCAATTTTGCCGCGTATCATTTCCAAGGCGTCCACAACGGTATTGCCCGTTACATGGATTTTTTCCGGCGCGATCCCTTCCCGCAGAAGATTTTCTTTGGAGCGCTCCGTGGGGGCAAAGCACCACCGGGCCACCTGATCAACCAGGGTCCGATTGATCTCCTCGGGAAACGGATTGTGATGGTTAAAGGAACGGAGGCCCGCCTCCACGTGGGCCACCGGAATTTTGCGATAGGCGGCGGCCAGGGAGGCGATGAAGGCGGTGGTGGTATCCCCCTGCACGACGACGCAATCGGGCCGCACGTCATCGAAGAGAGATTGAAAGCGGCTCAACGCCCTGGAGGCAAGACCGAGCAGGTCCTGATTTTCCTCCATCAATTCAAAATCGTAATCGGGGCGAATGGCAAAGAGATCCAGCATCTGCCGCAGCAATTCCTGATGCTGGGAGGTGACGCACACCAGGGGTTGAATCCCTTTTTTTTGGAAGGTAAAGAAGACCGGCGCCAGCTTGATCGCCTCGGGCCGGGTCCCGAATACAAGCAAAGGTTTCATATTAAAAGAGGGTGTAGATGAACGGGGCCACCACGGACCCCTGGCTCAAGACCAGCAGGCCGCTGAGGAGAAAAAGAAAGATCAGGATCGGCAACAACCACCATTTTTTCCGAATTTTAAGGAACTGAATAAACTCACCCAAGATACTTAATTTTGCAAACATATTAACCTCCTCTGCCTAAAATTGGCGTTCATATTTTTCCGGTTTAGATGAAAAATCATCTCTCGAAATCCAATAAGTGATAGTCCCTTTGGGTTGAATAAAGCCCTTTCCAAAAAGGCGCATCAGCAAACCCATCGGCGTAACAACGCCATAGAAAGTGATAAATAAAACAATGCGCGAAACAATATTCCCCAAAACAACGGCAATCCCCATCCAAACCAGATAAAAAGGCTTGAAAAAAGCGGGCCACAGCCATCCCAACAATCCGGCAAGAAAGGCCGGAACCGCAAACCCGGTATTGCGAAAAGCCAATCCCGCGAAAACAATAACGGCCAAAACAGCAAATTGCCTCAACTGCTTCTTTTCGGTTTTGATGGCCCTGAACTCGTTCAGCATGATTTAATCCAATTCAAACTCACGCATCCAACTTTCATCCTTGGGCAACGGTTTTTGCTCTCTCTTGTCGAGCAAAAAATTTCCCAAAACCAGATAATCCATCTCGGTCCGCATAAAACAGAGATAGGCCTCTTCCGGCCGGCAAACCAGAGGTTCGCCACGAACGTTAAAAGAGGTGTTTACAATGACGCCGCAGTCCTGCCGCTCTTCAAAAACTTTCAGCAGTTGATAATAAAGGGGATGAGAATTGCCGTCCACCGTTTGCACCCTTGCCGAATAATCCACATGGGTGACCGCCGGAATCGTAGAGCGAACCACGTTGAGTTTTTCGATGCCGAAGAGCTTTGACTGTTCCGGGGTCATCGGCCGGCGGATCGCCTCCCGGACCGGGGCCACCAGGAGCATATAGGGACTCTCCTTGTCCATCTCAAAGTAATCATTGACCTTTTCCCTCAAGACCGAAGGGGCAAAAGGTCTGAAACTCTCCCGAAATTTGATCTTGAGATTCATCACCGATTGCATCTTGGAACTGCGCGAATCGCCCAGGATCGACCGGGCCCCCAGGGCGCGCGGCCCGAACTCCATCCGGCCCTGAAACCAGCCGATGACTTTTTCCTCTGCGATCAGGCCGGAAACTTTTTGCGGAAGTTCTTCCTCCGATAATTCCCGAAAGGGAATTTGATTTGCTTCCAAATAATCCCGAATCTGCTCCCGGGTAAACGCCGGACCCAGCAGGGACCCCCGCTGGGCGTCGTTTTTTTCATCCGCCGTCCGTTCCCGTTGAAGGTATTGATGCCAAGCCAGCAACGCCGCACCCAATGCCCCGCCGGCGTCGCCGGCCGCCGGCTGGATCCAAATATCCTCAAAGGGACCTTCGCGCAACAGCCGCCCGTTGGCCACGCAGTTGAGGGCCACCCCGCCCGCCATGCACAATTTTTTCAACCCCGTTTTTCGGTGGATATGCCTTCCCATCTTCAAGACGATCTCCTCCGTCACCTCCTGAACGGAGCGGGCGATGTCCATGTGTTGTTGGGTCAATTTTGTCTCCGGCCGGCGCGCGGGCAGGCCGAACAATTGCCCGAATTTTTTATTGATCATCTTGAGGCCGACGCAATAATCAAAATATTTGAGATGGAGTTGAAACGAGCCGTCTTCCTTTAAATCGACCAGCTCCTTAAAAATCAAATCTTTATAGCGGGGCTCCCCGTAAGGGGCCAGGCCCATGACCTTGTATTCCCCCGAATTGACCTTGAAACCCAGATAATAGGTAAAGGCGGTATACAACAACCCCAGCGAATGGGGAAAATGGATCTCTTCCAAAATTTTAATTTGATTTCCCCGCCCCACCCCGTAACTGGCCGTGGCCCACTCCCCCACCCCGTCGATGGTCAAAAAGGCCGCCTCCGGGTAAGGCGAAGGATAAAAAGCGCTGGCGGCATGTGACTCGTGATGTTCCGGGAAAAGAATCTTTCCCTCAAACCCTTCCAGTTCTTTCCGGATGGCCTCTTTCATCCAGAGTTTTTCCTTGAGCCAAAGGGGAATGGCCTTCATGAACGAGGTGATCCCCCGCGGGGCAAAAGTCAAATAGGTCTGCAAAATCCGCTCAAACTTGAG
The DNA here is from genome assembly GCA_016203765.1 of Deltaproteobacteria bacterium. Lineage (GTDB taxonomy): Bacteria > UBA10199 > UBA10199 > SPLOWO2-01-44-7 > SPLOWO2-01-44-7 > JACQMB01. The sequence goes on along the minus strand of JACQMB010000145.1, from coordinate 39,281 downwards.
CCAGGGCTTGTCATAAAAGGCGATAATATCGATGTCCTGAATTTTCGCGCCGGCGTCCCGCAGGCACCAAGCCGCGGCGTTTTTGGGAAAAGCGGCGTCGTGTTTTTTACGGGTAAAGCGCTCCTCCTGCGCGGCGCAGACAATCTCCCCATCGCGCACCAGGCAAGCGGCGCTGTCGTGGTAAAAAGCGGAAATGCCAAGGATATTCATGATTTTTTAAAAAAATCTATAGGGGGGCTCGTAGCTAAAACGGATTTCATGATTGCCTTTTGTCAACGGCACCCCCCAAAAGGCAAGGTAGGCCGGGAGAATTTTACGCTCCACCCCATCCAGAAAAACGCGCCAAAAAGGGCTGTAGGAATTGGAGACGATCAAAACACCCTCTCCGTCGACCTCCACCGTCAAGCGAATCCGGTCCGGGCTATACTCTTCAACTTGAATATTGGCAAATTGAAAGTTCCCCTGATGAAAAGGGACATCCGCCTGAAATTCCCTTTCCAAAAAAACGGCCTCTTTGAACAGGGAGGCGTCGGTCGCGTTTTTTAAGGCATGGAACAAATCTTCCGGCGCGTCGAAATATTTCGGACTCCTCGCCACGAAAAAGCGCGGCAAAACGTCCCGGTTTTCGACAATAGCATAACGATCGTGCGGCTCGAAATTATGGACCACGCGGTTTAAGGCCCATTGGAGCTTGGCCGAAAATCCCTCCGGTTTCGGCGTTTCCCTTTCCGAAACGATAAATTTCGTGTTGGCCAGGGAGAGAAGGCTCCCATTCAATCGATCGCCCCACAAATGGGCGCGGCTTCCGACCCAATCACCCTCACCCCTCCCCAGCAGGGCGGAAAAAAAGAGTTTGTAGCGCTTCGGATAGAGGTGGACATATCCCCCCACTGTTTCCAGGCCGTAGGCGCTTAGGATGGGGGGGGTGATCCAATGCGTCCCCCCCACCCGAAACAAATTGTCTTTGGTCATTTGACCGGCCAATCGTTGCAAGACCGGATTCCCGTATAAATGAGCATAATGGTCGCCGTGAAGCCATCGATTCAAATTCAACGCCTTCGGGTACAAGCTAAAGACAAATAACAGGACAAAAAGGAACCGGACGAGGAGGGGGCGCGGCGGGGCCCGCAGTGCCTCCACCGCAAACGCGCCGGCCAGGGCGTAAAAAACGGGCAGGGGAAGCAGGGTATAATGAAAGTGGATTCCGCGAAAAAAGGCGATTTTATCCTGAACAAGAAAAGCGAAAATATTCAACAAATAGGCCGCTCCCGCCAGCAAACAAAACAACGCCAGCACCCCATTGAATTTCCCATTGTGAAAACGAAATTTCCAGAGGGCCGCGACTATCCCCAGCGTCCACAGGAGAGGCAGCGCCATATGGGCCGGGGTCTGATCGTGAATCATTAATAGCATGCCGGTGACCACGCCCAGATGATACCCAAGGGTCATGGGATCATCGGCGCGGTGGGAATAGGGCCCGTTGGCAAATTGGGCCCAGAGGGTGGGAAAATAATAAAGAAGGGCGGTGACGACAAATAATCCGTATAAAAGCCAAAATCGCCTATCCCACTTCCGGAGCACCAGGATAAACCAGGCCGGAATGATCAACAACGCCATGTGGTCAAAAACAAACTGGGAGCCGGAGGCGAAGAGGAGCGCCAGGGGAAAAACCCACAAACCGTGCCAGAGGGAACGTCTGCTCTTTTCATGGATCTTATCGAAAGCAAAGAGGACCAAAGGGAGCAAGGCCACGAAACAAAGGGCCCAAACGCCGAGGACACAGGCCAGGGAGACGCCGGCAAAATAACCGCCGGCCTCGGAAAGTCCCAGGTGTTCCCTTGCCAACCGATAGGTAAAATAGCCCCCGGTCCAAACCACCCCCAGCAAGAATGCGGGGTAAGCCATCCAGGCCGGCAAAAAATAATAAAAAACGTTCATGTAATTGAGGTTGAGGGCCCGGTACCCTTCCGCCATCAAATCGATGCCGCCCAGGGAGTACGGATACCAATAGGTCGCCCCCCACCGCCAAAAATCGGCGGCGGCAACGATATTTTGCGGAATATGGATATTGCCGACGTCGAATATCCGAACGTAGGAATAAGGCCCCAAAATAAAATACTCGAGGATCAGCCAAAGGGTGACCGGCAAAAAGACGACCAGCGGTTTTTTAACAAGAAGCATTTTCCCGGGGGGCGGCCAGAAAATCACCGGTCACGCGCACAAACAGGCCGAAATAAAACCAGAAAAGGCCGGCGGTCAGAGGGGACTCCAGCACGACATTGAAGCAGGCCTGAATCACAGCGATCAAAAAGGTCAACAGGGTGGAAAAGACAAACCGTTTTTCCACCGTATCCAAAACACGGTAGCCGGTCCGGCGAAGAAATCGCAGTATCAACTGCCCCGCAAAAGAGGACATGCAAAGGAAATAAATCAAAAACGGAACGCCCAACCGCACCAAAAAGGTGAGAAAGGAATTGTGGGCGCCGCTGGTGAATTCATCCCCCGGTTTTTGGACCAGATACATAAAATTCGCCAATTCCCGCCCGATCAGGGGGGTCCCCAGCCCGATCCCCAGGGGATGATCGAGAAAACGGTCAAACAGATAGGTCCAGAGCATGATTCTCCAGACCCCGTTCATGTCGGTGAACCCAAAATCCTCAAAAAAGGCGTGAAAGCTCCCCCCGGCCGCCGCCACGGCATACATCATATCGATCAAATGATTGGCGCCGACCACCAGCAAAACGGTCACGATCAGCAAAAAAAAGCGTAGCGATGCCTTGTTCAACATGGCCACGTTCGTTTTGTTCCAGAGTTTCAACAAATAAATAACGGGGGCGGAGCAGACCAGCAGGATCAGCAGGGCCTTGCTGGTTCCGTGGTGGGAAACCATCAAAAATAAAAAACTCATGCCGGCCCAATAGAGATAAAACACCCGCTTATCCGGCCTCCCCTTCTGGCAAACCAGCCAGACAAACCCCAACGCCATGGCGGACCCCAGGCCGCCCCCAACAAAACAGGTGGTCAAAATCACCCCCGCCAGAATGGGTATCCAATAACGGGAAAGTCTTTGAATCATTTCGGGCCCCAATTTATAACCGGCGAAAAAAAAGAGGGCGTAATAAAAAAAGGCGAGATGACGCAAAAAATAGGAAAATTCCAGATCATCCAAATATAAAAAATAGGAAATGGCCGCGGCATAAAGGGGAAACAAAAAAATCCAAATAGAAACCCCCAGGACGATTTTCTTTTGGAGGGGATGTTGACAGTTGAAACGAAGGCTGTAAAAAAAGAGGAGGAGACTGAACATCTCCCCCCAGAAAACGGCCCGCTCGATATCCGGCTTCCAGGATTGGAGGAAGAGATAGGCGGTGATCGAGACCAAAAAAAGGGAATGGCCGAGGAAATAGGGCTGGGTTCTACCTTCCGGCATAGTGTTGGGCCCACTGCTCAAAATATTGCTTCCCGTCGATCTGTCCGTTCACCGTGCAGGTGGAACAGGGGAGAAAATCGATGTCGACCGCGAACATTTTTTGCCGCACTTTTTTCATCGTCTCCGAGTTCCAAATTCCGGCGAAGGTCTGTTGACGCAAATTGCCGATGATCAGGTGTTTCGGCCAGTCATGGGGACACAACAGAACATTCCCCCGGAAATCGACCGAGGAAAAATAAAAAGGATAATAACAGGTCCGGCGGCGGGGCTCCGGGGGCTTGTCCATCCCCGCCTCTTTGTTGTCGGCGATCCCCCCCCGGTTGGAAAGTTCCAAACCGAAATTTTCTTCTTTAGCCAGATAGCGGACGCGGCAGACGACTTGCTCCCTCGTCAGGCCGACGCCGGCCGCCATGGCGTCGAATTTTTCATGTTGAAAAGGCCCGTCATAAAGAGAAATCAAAATCCGGCTCAACCCCGCGTCGATCAGCGACCGCATTTTTTTGGCCTTCAGAATATCCCCGTTGGTGATCAAATCAAGCTGAACCGAAGGCATCTCGGCCCGGGCCACGGCAATGAGTCGTTCGATCTGTTTGTGAAACAGGGGCTCTCCCGTTCCGGAAAACGCGATCCGGTGGTTGTAGCCGTACCCTCCCAATTCCCCGGAGACCTTTTCCCAAAGATCGAGCGGAAAAAATTCCTTTACGTTCGGATAGTTTTTGGAATCGTACCGGGGACAAAAAATACAGCTCCGGTTGCAGACGCCGGAGACATCCACCTCCAAATGCCGGAACCAGGGACCTCCCGAATAGTGTTTCATCCAACCCCCCCTTGAGGTTTTGGGGTGATATGCAAAGAAATTTCGGGCCACGCCGTCCGGCCCGCCCCCTTTTCAATGTTGGCAAAGAGAAAAAGGACATCGGGAATATTTTCTTTTGTGTTGGCGGAGACCTTGCCCGGATAACCGTAGATATCGATTTTTCCGGGGCTCGGTTTTAACCGCGTCAACATCCGCAGATAGTCGCCCATGTTCAGGACATAATAGGGAACCTTCAACTCCTCTTTTCTTTCCACCCCCCCGAAGGCAACCCACATTTCCGAACAACGGGTCGCCTCCGAATGAACGCGAAAATCGACCAGCAAAAAACGCCGGGCCACCCGGTACAAATCCTGCAGATAGGCTTCGTAATGATCGATCAGGTGAAAAAGACCGGAGCTGAAGACCATCTCCCTGCTGTTGTCTTCAAAGGGGAGCGCCGCGCCGCCGACCAGGTGAAAAGAGAGCCGAGGAAATTTCTTTCGGGCGTTCTCGATCATTTCGGGAATGACATCCGCCCCTTCGTAGTGAAGACGGGGGTTGTACTTTTTGAAAACCGGATACAATCCCCCCGCGGCACAGCCGACGTCCAAAACCGATTGAACCTGGGGAACCACCTTTTCCAAAAAATGGAGTTCCGAGGGATAGGCCTCTTCGACGGAGTTCCGATGCTCTTTAAAAAAAGAGAGCGAAGAGGGATTGCCCCAGGGGCGGTTCGTCCTTAGCATAAGACCTCATCAATGAGCCCAATCAGTTTTTTCATGATTGCCGCCGGACCGACGGTCAATCGAACCCAATCTCCAAAGGCCTCCAGATTATAAGAACCCCTGATCAAGACTCCCTTTTCTTTTAAATGGGTCAGCAGAGCGTCCCTCTTCTCTTTAAAATCGACATAGACGAAATTCGCCTCCGTCTCGCGGGCATTAAAACCCCTTTGTCTCATCGAATCAACAAAATATTTGCGCCCCTCCCGCGTCCGCCTGCCGTACGCAAAGACCTCGTCAAATTGATCCAAAACCAGCGAGGCCAGCTTCAAGGCCGGTTGATTGACCTCATACATCGGTCTGAATTTGTACAAAAGCGCGGCCAGGGGAGCGGGGGCAATCAGATAGCCGATCCGCAAGCCCGCCAGACCGAAGACCTTGGAAAAAGAGCGGGCGACGGCCACATTCTCAAATCGCAAAGCGATATCGACGGCCGTCCCCGGGGAAAAGCCCCAATAGGCCTCGTCGATCAACAGGCCTGTTTTTTTCTCACGACAGGCGGCCATCAGTTTTTCCAGGTCGGAATTTTGAAAATAGTGCCCGGTGGGACTGTTGGGGTTGGGGAGAAAAACAAAGGTCACGCCCTGATCGACGACTTTGATCAGGTCCTCGATGGCCACCGCCCCGCCGAAAGGAATCTTTTTCGCTTGCGCCTGAAATAACCGCGCGTAAACATCGACCATCCCGAAAGTGGGGTCCGGATAAACAACCGTGTCCCCCGGTTTGACGAACAGTTCAAAACAATTTTTGATGGCCCCGTCCACGCCGGTGGTCAGAACCAGATTTTCCACCCCCACGCCCAGATGGCCGGCAAGTTTTTCATAAAATTTTTCCGTCTCGGGATAGCACAAAACGTCCTCCTGCCTCAAATCCCGCTTGAATTTCTTCCACAGAGAGGCCGGCAGGCCTTCCAGCCGCTCATTGGCATCCAGGCGGAACCGGTCGTGGCGGTCCCGCTTGTCGTTGCGCAAGCGGCGGACTGTTTCGACGTGCGTTTTAAATCTAAAAAAACTCAAAGGATTCCTTTCCTGAACGCAGAACGGCAATCCATCTCTGCAACATACAACGATAACGACGGCCCAATCCTTGAATCCAACGAAGCAAGCGAATCGCGCCAAACGACTTTAAGTTTTCTCTAAGCAATTTTCTTTCTATCCGGTTGGGCCAAAAAATTAACGGAAAAGCCAATAAATGCCAAAGGGATGCCCGATACTTGATGACATACCCATACCGCCTGAGTTTCTTGCGCATCAACACCTCCAAGAGCAATCGATCCTGAAAAGAAAGATTTCGTTCCCATTTTTTTTGTGAAGCCGCATACATTTCCGGATTAAATGTCTTCCGGATCTCATCCGAGAGGGCATCTCCCCACCACTCCTTTCCTCCCCAGGTGGAGCAAAGCAAGACGGGATGAAACGGAATGCCCAACCATTGACACATATTGTTAAGCACGGTTTCCGGGCTTTGATGCAGGCGCTCCAATAAATTGACGCGAACATCCATACCAGGCCGTCCTTGCAAAGGATCCGACTCACGCAGAATGCGGGCATAGACATAGGCATGCATATTCGGCGTCACCTTTTCTTTGGAATACCGATAGGTATGCTCCATGGTGGAAAGATAACCGGCCCGCGGATCACGGGTGGCAGCGATCACCTTTATGTTCGGAAAAGCCTCCAAGAGCGGAGGCAATTTTTCCATATCATGGATATGATGTAATAACACTTTCTTCTTTGACAAATCCTCCCCTCTCGCCAGCCCAAAGGCTCCGTAAAGAGCCAAAAAGGCGTTGCGGCTTGTCCATTCTCTCCCGCTTAAAAGTTGAACGCCGTATCGAACAAAGGCCTCAATGTCCACTTGGTTGGCTTCATCGCGGGACATCCCCAATCGGTGTTTGCCTTCCAGGTTGTCGTAATTGGATTTGAAGGCGTATAAATGTTTCCATGCAAATTCATAAAAAAAATCGGAAGGGGCTGCCCTTTCTAAACGGCGATGGACTTGAAACTGGATGGCCGTCCCCCAAAGACTGATGGCATTCTGATAAAAATCCTCAAAGGATAAAACCCCGTCAAATGTCAAAACTTCGGGATGACCGTCAAACAGGCTTTGGATAAAATCAGAGCCCACCCTCCCGCCGGCCACAACAATGGCGGCCAAGGTCAGCTGGTTCAAATGCTTCCAGTGGTTTTCGTACATGTTGAGAAAAAACAGGCCAGGTTTTGCGCGGCCTTCAGCTCCATAGCCGACCGGGAGGCCCGGGTCAGAGTCGCCGCATGGGGAGTGCCTATCACCTGTAGGAGAGAGTTCAAAGACCCTTGGTAGGGTTCCTGGGCAAAAACATCGAGGGCCGCGCCGGCCAAATGGCCGCAGACCAACATTTCATGGAGCGCCGTTTCGTCAACCAGGTATCCCCGCGACGTGTTGACAAAATAACTCCCCGGTTTCATTTTCCTAAAGGACTCCAGGTTCATTAAAACTCCCTCCCGCGTCGGCCGGCCCGCGTGCAAGGTGACGATGTCGGATTGACTCAAAAGTTCGTCCAGCGACCGGCAAAACAAAAATTCAGGAAATTGGGCCGGAGACACCGCGGGATCATAAACCAAAATGCGTGTCCCGAAGGGTTTTAGATAATGGGCGACCCTTTTGCCGACGCGTCCAAAGCCTATAATACCCGCCGTCCACTCCGAAAGGAGAAAACCGCTCCGTTTGACCCACTCCCCTTTCCAAAAATCGGAGGCGTACCGATTTAAACGGCGGGCCAAGTTCAAAATCATCGCCACGGTCATCTGCGCCACCGGCTCCACGATTTCATCCGGCGTGTTGAAAACCGCCTTGCCGTATTTTTCGGCCGCTTCCAAATCAATGTTATCGGTTCCCACGCCGCAGCGGCTGATACATTTCAACCTCGGCAATTTTTCCAGCAAGCCGGCCCGATAAGGCTCCACGGCCGCCAGCACGCCGTCCACGTCTTTTAACAAAGCGTACATCTCCTCTTCGCGAAGCCGCCTCCCCGTTTTATTTTCCAAAACATCGAGTCCGGCCTCCGTCAAAACGCGGCGCGGGCCGTCGTCCTGTTCGCAAAACTTGGACAAAGCGACGTAAACGGTTCTCATGAGGCAAGGACCTTTCGCAAAACGGATCTCTGAAGCCTGTCCTCGTGCAAATAATCCTTCACCGGGCCTACCTCCCGCTCTTCATTAATGCCGGGATAGGCCTTGGCAAAAAGAACGGAGGCGATCGGCACGTCGTTTTCCAAAAAGCGCATCTGCTCAATCGAGGCCTTCGCTTCCAAGGCGCTCCGCTTCCACCGCGCAAACTCCTCTAAAATGCCGCGACGATAAGCCAAAAGGCCGATCACCCAATAGAGCGGCCCCGTCTCGGAAGATCCCTCGCGTACAAAGGAGAGAATCCGGCCGGAAGGGGAAAGCCGGCACTTGACGATCGATTGGTCCTTGAGCGTCTCTTCGCTCTCAAGGGGCGCCACCGCATTCCAAACCGGCTTTTCCGGATGGGCCTGGATGGCCGAAGTCATTTTTTCCAGGTCGGAGGGCAAGACCAAAACTTCATCGCCTTGGACATTGATCACATGCGTGCAGTCCAAATGTTGTATCGCCTCGATGATCCGCTCGGTGGCCACCTGATGCGCGGGGCTGGTCATTAAAACCTCTCCCCCGTAATCTTCAACCGTCTCGGCAATGATCGGATCACAGGTGGCGACAACCACGCGGGAAAACCCCTTGGCCAAAAGGACGCGCCGCCGAACGTGCTCAATCATCGGCAGTCCCTCGATTTCCAATAACGGCTTGCCCGGAAGGCGCTGCGAGGCCATGCGGGCGGGAATCACGGCGGCAATTTTTGTGGTCATTTATTGGGGAAAGGTTCCGCAATCCACGTTGAGACATTGTCCGGTAACGGCGGAGGCCTCGTCGCTGGCAAAAAAATAAACGGTCTTGGCAATCTCGTCCACTCTGGGGAGACGCCCCAGGGCCGTCTGCGTTTTGGCAAAATTTTCCAGATAACTCCGCACCGATCCTCCCCCCGCCGGAGAGTTTTTTTCACTCAGGGATTGAAGAATATAATCGGTTTCCACATAAACCGGACAAACCGCATTCACGCGCACCCCCCGCGGCCCAAGCTCCTTGGCCAAGGCCTGCGTGAGTCCGTTGACGGCAAACTTGGAGGCGCAATAGACGCTGTTATTGGCGGAGCCGCGCTTGCCCGCCAGGCTGGAGACATTGACAATGGCCCCCCCCGGCCCCAAAACCTGCGCGGCCGCCTGGCAACCCCACAACGTCCCCAGCAAATTCGTCTCTATCACCTCTTCCACGAAAGTCTCGTCCGCCGCTTCGAGCGGCCTCCACCGGGAAACGCCGGCGCAATGGACAACGACATCCAACCCCCCAAAGGATTCTTGAACATGCGCCAAAAACAGTTTTTGGTCTTCCCTTTTACGAACGTCTATTTGCAGGTGCAGGATGGCCTTCGCCAAACCTTTTTCTCTTGGGGAGCGGGAGCAAACAGCCACCCGATGCCCCTTGGCCAAAAAATAATCGGCGATTCCCTTTCCGATGCCGCGATTGCCTCCGGTGATGGCAACACTCTTCGTCATATTCAAATCGTCATGGCGGTAAAACCGCCGTCTATGGTTACAACGGAGCCGGTCACGAAAGAGGCGGCTTCGGAGGCCAGCCAAAGAACGGCCCCGGTCAATTCCTCCGGTTTGCCAAAGCGCCTCATCGGAGTATGACCCAAAATTTTCGCCTGGCGTTCCTCGTCAATAAAATGCTTCCGACTCCACTCGGTCGGGAAAAAACCGGGTTGAAGGGCGTTGACGCGCACCTGATAGGGGGCCCATTCCCTGGCCAGGTTTTTGGTCAGATTCAGAACCCCCGCCTTGGCGGCGGAGTAGACAAAGGCCCTGGAGAGGGGCGTTGTGCTGGAGGCAGAGGCAAAATTGATAATGCTTCCCTTGCGTTGTTTAACCATCGCCTCTCCAAACACCTGGCAGCCGTAGAGGGTGGCGTAGACATTGGCTCGCAAGATCCGGTCAATCTCCGGCTCGCTGATTTCCAAAAAGGGGGTTGGGGCGTTGCAGGTGGCGCCGTTTAACAAAACGTCCACACGGCCGAATTTTTGTAGAACGGCCTCGCGGCCTTTCAACAATGCCTCTTTTTGAGCGGCGTCGCACTGCAAAAAGAAAACCTCTCCAGACAAATCGGCTGGCGGTTCCTTCACAACATCCAAAATAGCGACCTTCATTTCCGATTCCAACATCGCCCTCGATAAAGCGGAACAAAGATAACCCGCCCCGCCGACGACCACCGCCGCCTTGCCCCGCAAAGAAAATCTTTGATCCATGGTTTGGTTCTTTATCATGATCGAAACGTTTGATCTCCTTCCACCTTCACAAAAATCACCCCGGCCGTTTTTGCCGACTCGGCGTCTTCGTCGGAATCGCCGAAGAACACCACCTCCCTCTTCTCCAAACCCCTTCCCCGCATAAACCCGTCCATCCACGAGGCCTTATGAACTGGGGCTCCGCGAATGACGGAAAAGAGATGTTCCATCTCCCGCCTGGCCAAAATATGTTTCAAAATCTCATCCGGCGTCGTGGAGAGCAAAACGACCTCCTTCTTCTTTTTCCAACGCTTGACAAAGGAGACGGCCCCTGGAATTTCGGGGGCGCCGATCACCTGCTCCGTCGTCTCCTCGGCATAGCGCCTCAGCATTTTCCGCTCCCACTCCGGCGTATAGGGTCGGTGCAGGATTGTTTCAAAAACATGCCGAAATTTATCAAAGCGCGAGACATGATGATGCGCCAGGCAATAGTCCATGATCTCGCTTTGTTTTTCCACAAAATCCGAAAAACATTTTTCGAAGGCGTACAATTTGATGGGGTTGGAATCGACCAGCGTCCCGTCAAAATCAAAAATCAGTGCCTTTGCCCTTTGGACAACGGTTTCAAGACTGCCGTACACGAGCGATCAACCCTCTCATTTGTTCCGACCATCGCCACATCAAAAAGACATCGGAGGCCAGGACAATGACGGTATAACCGCGATCGATGGCCTCCTTAATTTTTTTCTCGTCGGGGAGTTCCGTAATTTGCGTGCCGCAAGCCTTTCCCCGGCGCGCGCACGCCGCAAGGACCCGCTCGCCGGCCTGCAAAACTTTGGGGTCGATCAGCTTTCCCGGAATTCCCAGCGAGCCGGAGATGTCGTAGGGGCCGATCATCACTCCATCCACCTGCTCATTGTCCAACAGCCGGTCGATATTTTCCACGGCTTGAATGGATTCAATCTGAATGATCAGAACCGATTTTGCATTCCACGCGGAAATATATTCATCAAAACGGGCACCGTGCCCCTGGGCCCGCGCCACCCCGTAGCCCCTTTGGCCCACGGGGGGATATTTGCACCCCTTCACCACCCGTTCCAGTTCCTCGGGCGTATTGACCATGGGAACGATCAGGCCGTCTGCCCCCGAATCGCAGAGGCGGCGCATCGCTTCGATATCATGGGAGGCCAGCCGCGGCAAAACGGGAACCCCGCAGGCCTGGCCGGCGGCGATAATCCTTTGCGCTTCCCCCTGGCTGATGGTGGAATGCTCCATGTCGATCCCGATGAAATCGGGCTTCATGACGGAGGCGAACATCTCGGTAATTTGGGGATGGGCCAGAGAGGTCCAAGCGCCGAACACTATTCTGCGATGTCGGAGATGATCTTTTAACATCTTCGGCCCACGATGCGGCCAAAAGCGGCGGTCAATAACTCTACAGCCGCTTCTTGAGAAAAGGGGACGATATTATTCCGGGCGCGCTGAGCAGAGACCAAAAGGTGTTGCAACTCTTGCAGTTCACAAGGGTCCATAATGTAATTTCTAAGATACTGCCAAATACCTAAGTCTTCAAAAACCATATACAAAGCTTCTATCGCTTCTTCAACATGAGAAAAACCTAGGGCTTTTAAAACAAGGGTTACGCGTTCCGGAGCCCCTTGATAATTAAAACGCAAAATTTCCGGGAGGGTAAAACTACAAGCCAAACCGTGCGGAACCCCCTTTTTGCCTGTCAAAGGATAGGAAAGGGAATGGGCGATCGCCGTTTCCGTGTTGCTAAAGGCAAGGCCCGTTAACAGACTGGCTTTTTGCAACTCCTTCCGCACGGACAAAGCTTCAAAAGAACGGCGAAAGTCCTTCTTTAAAATTCCAAACAGACAGGTCATTGCCTGCATGGCCAGCGCATCGGAAACGGGATTGGCATTCCTGTTCCAAACGGTTTCCATGCTTTGGGAAAGGGCGTCCAAAGCGGGAAACAGCGTGTTTTCATAAGAAAGGGTTGCCGTGAGGGCAGGAACCAGAAGCGCGGCCTCGGGATACATACACTGATGCGACAGAGAATATTTCTGGCCTGTCTTTTTATTCCAAACGGCGCTCCACGAAGTTACCTCCGAACCGGTCCCCGACGTGGTAGGGATAGCAATCACCGGCAAGGCATCCATTTCCTTGGGCAAAGAAATGTTGCCATCCAAAATCTCTTGCAGGGCAGTCTTAGAAAAAGGGGCCGCAAGCAAAATGGCGACCACCTTCGCTGCATCCAAAACACTTCCGCCTCCCAAGGCAATGAGTATCTCCGGTTTGAAGGAGGAAATCTGCCGCGTGCAAGAAAGAATGGATTCCACATCCGGATTCGGGACAACATCGGTGCAAACCCCGCAACTTTTTCCACCCAGGGCTTCTTCTAAAAGTCTGAATCCCTCTCTTTGCTTCATTCCTTTCGTCGTCAAAACAGACGCACGTCTTCCTTTCAGCAAAGGAGGCAAGCCTTCCGAAAGCCTTTCTGCAAAAACAACCTGAACAGGATTAAAGAAAGGGGAGGACATCTAACAAGGAATGGAATGTTCCATTCCTTCCAAATCTTTTAGTCTTGTACTTCTGGAAATGATCCGATGCCGGATATTGTCTAATAAACCTTCTCTCAAAATCCCCTGGCGCATAGCCAACAAAGTCCAAGCAGGACATAAGGGGTCTTCTCTCTTCTCACTGTAATTGTGAAAATTTTCATTTTTAACGACGAGGCCCGTTTGAATATCTATTTTGGAATAAGCGGAGCGGGTGGCGCACCCGCCCAAACAAAGGTCATGGGCGTACAGATCACACACCTCCGGAGAACAAACAAAGGTCCCATATCCTCTCTTAAACTCCTCTCGATAGGCTTCTAACTTTTCATCCTTCACAACTTTTTCGAGAGAAAAACCAGGGGCGAAAATATTACCGAAAGTGTAACGCCCAGTTAGCTCAGGCCCCGGCGATTCGGAACAAGCCGTCACATCGCCATTGGCCCGGATATGAATCCCAGAGCGGTTACGGTTGCAAGTTTTATTGTAAGGAAAGGCGGACCAGGGTTTCCACTCAATGCCAAAGCGCTTCCTGTCAATCTCAGAAAGAACATCGTACAAAACCTTGACATGAGGAGAGTGAACCCCTGCCTCTTGATCTTCATTTTCAGCATTGCCGCAATAATGAACGGGGACAATGGAATGATCAAAACCATTCTCCATAACCCATAGATGCAAATCCAACATGCCATCGAAGGTGGTGTGATCCAAAACAGAATTCACGACGACTCTTAGTCTTGGGTCCCTTCCATAACCGGCATCCACAAGATTCTTATAACCTCTTTGCATCTTGTCAAAAGCCCCAACCTGATTGACTTTATAATCTTGGAGCTCGGGGGCAAGGGTGTCGCCTTTTGTACAGAGACCTATTTCGTATTCCGCAAACCGCTTTGCAATCTCGGGAGAAATCAATGCGACATCGTCGAAGGTCAATATTTTCGCGGAGAGGCCTTGTTGGCTGTAAGTATCTCGAATCATCTTCACGACTCTAAAAAAATGATCCCCAATGCCTTTCTGCTGCCCTAACGCCGGGTCCCGATAAACAAGGGGTTCTCCGCCCGTTAAAATAAAAAGGGTAACGCCCAACTTTGCCGCTTCTTGCGTAATAGATGCTAGTTTTTGAAAGGGAAGATATTCTTTTTGCAAAGGACCCGAACCCGCGAAACACCAAGTGCATTCGAAATTACAACCCCGGGTCATCATATAATCGATAGAAGTCAATCGGATGCCGCTCTTGATCATGGCAATCAGCTTGTCCGGGGTAACGCCCCCCATTCCGGGATGGAGATCGACCACCGCCCCTCTTAGTTTTCGAATGGCATTGACGTCCTCTTCTGAAAGGAGATGAACCTTCTCCCCTTTTTGCGGCGGTTTTAAAGGAGAGGTGAAAAGCGGTTCCTTTTTGAAGAGTTCCGGATTTAACAATGCTTCTAATGAAGGGGTCACGGGCACCCGGCATGCAGGCACGTTTCCCATAACCGGTCACCGCTAGAACTAATGCAAACAAGAGTCAACATGATCTAAATCATGCTCCTCAGTAATCAGGGGTTTTTTGAAAAATCTCTTTTGCCTTTTTCCAGGTGGCGGGCTCATCAATTTCACACCAGGAATCTCCGCAGTGGATATAAGGAAGAGGACATCCGGCATCGATTATTTTTTGATGGACGTGAATGATGGCGCTCCTGGGGTTTTCTAAAAGCGCGGCTTTAAGATGTCGGAGAAAAAACGACGCCTTTTCCTTTCTCACCTTTGTCAATCCCAAAAATTCTCCATTGGCTTCTCCGTTCAAAACGTTCAATTTCCCGATCTTAAAAATGGACTCCCCTCTCGTGCAGACCTTTTCCGTCACGTCATTAAATGGCCCTTTCCTTTTTTCAATGGCTAGACAGATGGGATGGGGTTTTTCCAATATCTGAACAAAAACCTTTCGGGGACAAAATAAATCCCCTGCAATGACCAAAAAATCATCTTCCAATTTCTCCACTGCCTTCGCCAAACTCGCGGCCTGGTCGGTGACTGGATAAGCTTCATTGGTATAAAATTGAATATCTTTAGGAAAGGCCTCATAAAATTTTTCCTTTAAATAACCTACGACCATTGCAATGTCTTGAATCCCGATATCCCTTAATATTTTGATTGTTCGATGAATAATGGTGGTGGAACCGAGGGGGAGCAAATGTTTTGGCATCGATTGCGTATAGGGCAGCAAACGGCTTCCTTGTCCCGCGGTGAGCAAAATGGCTTTCATCGCTTATTCTTCCTTATACCAAAGTGAATACTCTTGATAGATGCGTTGGATATTCTTTTTTCCAATATGGGACAGTTCTCTTTGGGGCTCTCCAGTGCCTTTTCCGCCGATGCGCAAACTCAACAAAGAAGCTGGCTTGGCCGCACAAGGCGAAAAGGAGTGAGGCACAAACGGTTTCACATAAACCGAATCATTGGGACCCACTTCCACTTCTCTGGTCTGTCCTTTCCAATCCCATCGGAGCGTCACCGACACATCTCCAAAATTATAGCAGTATTGATGCAGGGGCACTTTGAAGGGAAACGTCTCTGCCTTTTCCAAAACATCCAGAAGAAGGGCCTTGGAGTAAGGGAGATAGCGAATGGAAGCGAGTTCTCTGATTTGGCAATTAAAATACCGCCTAGGCTTGGAATGCGACAAATAGCTAACAATGACTCCGGGATCAAAAGCGTCGGGAGGCATTAAATCATAAACATTCACATTCAAACGATCAGCCAACCTCCCGTATTCTTCAGGAGTTGGAAAGGCTTCACCCTTTATCCACCGGTGAACGCGATCGGCAGGCAAACCGGTCTGCACAATCAAATCTTCCGCAGAGAGGCTTAAAGCGGCCATCTGCAATTGTAACAGAGAGGCAAAATAGGCGTCTCGGCTTCGTGTTTCCAAAAGAAATTGGCCCGGAATATCTCCACCCAGGCTCGACATTTCCTGTTGGACGTCTCCGAGCAATTTGTTTCCATAGGTCAAAGCCAGAATGAGACCTTTTTGCCTTTGTCTCGTCGCAAAAGTGTGCGGGACAAAGGGGGTAATGTACATGGAATCCCCCGTGTTTGCGACCATCACCTTTTTTTGGTTCTCTTCAATATAATAAAAATTGACCGGGCCCACAAACATCGTAAACTGATGCATAAAGTGGCCGTTATTCCACCGCAAACTGGAATTTTTCGGGTCATTGTCCTCCACCGTGCAAAGTTCCAAAATCCATTCAGGACGAAAGGGGGCCACTTTCGACATGGCCGTATCCCGATATTCATAATAATCCGCTCCCCCCCGGGTAAAAATGCGGGAACTTTTTTCAGACGCCTCTCCCCGCATCACCAAAACCCCCTCCGGACAATCATCTTCCATAATCATGAAATCGCGCCGATTCACCGGCCAAACTTCCGTAGCTCTCTGAATCAATCCCGGAGGAATATCGCTTTCCCCGGCGATGATCTTCTCTATTGTCTCAAGGGAAACCTGCAAATCTTGGGCGGCCGCTTTTCGGTTTCTTTTTAAATCATTGATCAGAGATAAAAAATTGGCCCCCTGGCGTTTCAAAAAGGTGGGGTCTTTTGTTATCATAAATCGCTCCTTTCTTTATTCATTCGGCGGACAAACTGATCTTTGACTTCATGGGGCGTCAACGTGGGACGGCCCAACTTGGGGTCCGATCCGACGGCGATTTTGACATGAATCATCACAGGGCCCTCGGATTGCATGGCCAAATCCAAATACCTTTTTAAGTCTTTTGCCTGATCGCAGCGAAAAAGCTTTCGGTAGCGGCAGGCAGAGGCGACAGAGGCGATATCTGTGCTCCCCGACACCGTAAACTGTGCCCCCGTTGATTCATGAGCCTCATTGTCCAAAACAATATGAATCAAATTTTTTGGCTGATAGTGCCCTATCGTTGCCAAAGTGCCCATCTTCATTAAGACCGCCCCGTCTCCATCCAAAACCAAAACCTTTTTGGAAGGCTGTCCGAGACTCAATCCCAACCCGATTCCGGCAGCACATCCCATCCCGCCCACGATATAAATTTGATTGGATTGATGACCCAATGCGAACAGTTCTCTACCGGTTTTTCCGGTTGTAGCTATCAGAAGGGCTCGTTGCGATGCCGTTTCCTTAATTATCTGAATCGCTTCCAAGCGGCGCATTCGGGAATCACCGGACCAATAAAATTTCCCCTCAACAGGGGAGACGGGAAAATGGTGAAACGTGATTTTTTGTTCTAAAGGATAGGAAGTGACAGCATCCTTTTTCATAATCAAAGCGAACGGCAGATTCTCTTTTTCAATATAATTTTCCACTTCTGCCAGAGTCCTTTGCACATCCCGACCTTCCTCAGGAAAGGGGAGGTAAGGGATGCGCATCGTTTCTAACAATTTTTCCGTAATTTGACCCATCAAGACATGCTGGGGTTCATCTTGGATGCCAGGGGCTCCTCGGTGCGTCACAATCAAAAGCAAAGGAATCCGAAAAGGATAATTGAGGCTTGTCAACGGATTGACCATATTCCCTAGACCGGAGTTTTGGCAAATGGCCACCGATTTATTGCCGGCCAGGTAACTACCGATCGCTATCGCGACGGCTTCCCCTTCGCTCGAGGCCCCCACATACCGGAGCTCTTTATTCTGGATGACATAGTTAATAAACGGCGTTAAAAAAGAACAAGGGACGCCTGACCAGAAGCGATATCCTCGCTCCAATGCCGGTTCAATAAAGTCTTTGGCTTGAATCATGCGATTTTCTAAAAGGCGTGTGCCGTAACGAGATCCGTAAGGTCATCGACATCCAACCAATGGCCTCGAATATAATGAACCCTGGCCTTATAACCTTTTTGTCTCAATGCATTGAACAGATGCGCCATACGCATCTTTGAAAATGCTTCTTGTTGAGACAGTTCGGCTAATATTTTTTGAATAATTTTTATCCCCTCCGCTGAAGCCCGCAGAAGACCAATCCATTCTCCACAAATGGTTGCCGGCACTAAATCTGCATCCATCCTCGTCAGATAAACGGGGTGATCCAATAATGTCCGCCGGTAAGGGACGTCGCAGGAGACATAATCAGCATATCTTTTTCGATTGCCGCTCCTCTCCCATTCAGAATCGACGGCGATGACAAAATCCTCTTCCTCCTGCAACAGCAAAGTTGGAACATACTTCTTATAAAGGATGTCCCCATAGGCGATAAATGCGGGCCCCGATAAATTTTGGATTCCCTTCCATAGGGAAACCAGTTCCTTGGATGAGGCATAAATCTCATTATCCACGTAGCGAAGGCCAGGGGCGTCAATCACCTCTTTGCAATAACCCCGCACCACGGTCACGTCTTTCACGCCCGCCTCTTGCAGCGTTCGGATCTGCCGAAATAACAAGGGCTCTCCCCCAACGGGGATCATGGCCTTCGGTCTTTCTTGGGTCAACGCATCTAAGACTTCCCCGCGAGAAGCGGCTAAAATAACGGCCTTGGTTTCCGAGGCGACGCTTGGCAAATAAAGTCTTTCCGCCTCTTCCAACTCCTGATCCCCTTGGAGACGAAACACTTCTTTGACGGGCACAATTTTATCCTCCACACTCAAAAGAGAATTTTCCCTTTTCAGTTGTGAGGCAACGGCTTTCATGGCCGTGATCGCACTGCGCAAAATCATGTTGGCCCAGATAACGGTACTAAAACCCGCTTCTTGGAAAACCTCCATCGGTGTTGCGTAATAGGTCGTAGGAACAATCACCACCGGAGAACGGCGACCCCACTCTTTCTTAAATGCCAAGACTTCATCCGGCTTGGAAAGTTTACTATGAATCAAAATGGCATCCGCCCCGGCACGATGATAGGCATCGGCGCGGCGCAAGGCCTCGAATAACCCCCACCCGGCAATAAAGGCCTCGGTCCGAGCCACCAGGCAAAAATCACTGTCTCGCTGAGAGTCTTTGGCTGCTTTGATTTTGCCCGTAAATTCTTCCAGAGTCGCCAGCGGCTGTTTTTCCCCCCTCAGAAAACTATTGGTTTTAGGAAATAGCTTATCTTCGATGCAAACACCGCCGATGCCTCTTTGCTCGAGTTTTTGAACAAGGCGGCGGACATTATTAAAATTCCCATATCCGGTATCTCCATCCAGCAAGACAGGAATGGATGTGGCATCGGACATAAACTCCACCGTCTCCAAAATCTGCGTCCAACTGGCCTCATTATTATCTCGAACGGCCATCGCCGCGGAGAGAGATAATCCGCTTCCCCAGATCCCTTTAAAACCGGCTTCTTCGACAATCTTAGCGCTCAACCCATTGTGGGCCTCGCACAAAAATTCCAAACTTTCTGAAAATAATAATTGCCGCAACTGCGTCGTTTTTTTCATATTCTTTTTCTCCTCGGCATTTCCAGGCATTCTGCCAGTTTTGGAATAGCAGAGATAACATCCAGCGCTAATCGTTCGGGCGGTATTTTATAATCAACATTTATTTTCAAAGCCGGGGTTTGGGGGGGGTGCCAAGGGATATCAAGCCCGACAACGTTTCTCACGGACCCGTTGTAAAGTCCTTTCTCGTCTCTTTGCCGCAACACATCGAGAGCCACGGATAAATAGATTTCAAAATACTCCGGAAAATTCTGCCGATTCCATTTTAAAAAGTCGGGATGAGAATACAAAACGGCAACCAAAACAACCAGCCCCTGATGGGAAAGAACCTTGGCGAGATTTTGCAAACGCTTCAATTGTGTCTGCCTTTCCTCTTCGGAATATCCCAAATCATTTCCAAAAGCCTTTCGCACAACATCCCCGTCGAGCCAGACCAGCTGAGGAATATGTGTTTTCAATCTGTCATAGAGGGCGCGACAAAGGGTCGTTTTCCCCGCTCCGGACAATCCTGTCACCCAAATAACCATTAGTTCTTTTTGGCCACCACGCGGGCAAACGAGCTTACATTGCTCTGCTGTAAAAATATTTGCAATGCCGACAGTTTTTCCGGATCGGCATCGAGCAACGTTGTTTCAAACGGAGAGAGGCGAATGGACGGATCCTGCAAGCAATGGGCCCGGACAATCTCCACATCCAGGATGCCGGGAGTACTCACCTCAATAAAGGTAAAACCGGATTGAGCCAGCAGTTGCGTTAATCCGTTCAGGCTAAAGCAATTCGTCCGGTCGGGGGGGCACAGATAGAGATTTTTTGTCCCCAACACCTTCATGTCGAAACCGGAGGCGAGCAGGGCCGTCAAAAAAAGGAGCCCGCCGGGTTTCAAACTTTCATGGACGCGCTTTAAAAATGCCGCCGGATCCCCCGAGCGATCAAGCGATTCCAAAAGAATGGCCGCGTCCGCCGCTTCCGGCCAAAGCCCTTCCGGGCGGGGGTTCGTCTCATTCCAGACGACAACCTCCTCCACCAGGGGACTGGTTTGCAAGAGGGCCGTCAACTCACTGGGGGGGGTCGTCACCTCAAGCACCTTGGGTCTCTCCAGGTGATGCCACCGGAGCGTGTCTTCAATCCAAGCCTTTTTGGGTTCATAAACGCTGGTTAAACGAGACTGTTTTAAATGAACGTCGAAGGCCTGCTCATTACGGTACCGGTTGACCTTATCGAGCAGAGAAGCCCACGCGGCGGGAGCAGGGATCTCCGTCAGAAAAAGACTCCCCGTTTTCGGGCAAATTCCGTATTCCAAACCGTCCACGGTTCCCCAGGAAAGCAACCGGGCCCCGCTGACCGGAGAATGGTTTCGCCGTATCGTCCCCCCCCGGCAGGATTGACGGACCGCCTCCAGGCAAAAAGTCCGGTATTTCAGCACTTCCTCGAGTGGTTTGACTTTCGACAAATCAAAATTAAAGCAGGTTTGAATCGATTGCATAGATATCCCGGATCAAGGCCATCACTTGCAGGGCTTCTTCCAAAGTCCCGTGCGTGGCCTTTCTCTTTTCCTTGACGGCGGACAAAAATTCGTTGACCTCCAATCGCCAGGAATCGTCACGGTCGAAATAGACGATCTCTTCCCGGGGATTGCCAAGGGCCAAAGCCTCATCCTCAAACTGCCTTCGGCCGATTACGAGTTGTTCGCGGCCATAGCTCCCGGTTTGCGAGAGAAGTCCGTTGGCCTTGAGATAACCCTTTTCACACCCGATTTCAAAGGTAAAAGTGTGTTTCCACAGCGTGGCGGAAGAATGGAGAAAAACGGGGGCGCCCCTGGCCGACCGCAACAAAACAAAGACATTGTCTTCCACGCCGCATTTCCAAAAAGAATCTTGCAACAGACTGTTCACCAGCTTCAGCGGGCCCAGAAAATATTGAAAGAGGTCGAGCATATGAATGCCCTGATCCAGCAGTATCCCCCCTCCGGAAATTTCCTTTTGGTTGCGCCAGCTTTGACGGTAATTTTTTCCCCCCGATTTGCCGTAGGTCCCCCGGAGATAGAGGACCTCGCCAAGCCCCCCCTCGCCCACCAGGTCTTTGGCCGCCTGAACCAGCGGGTGGTAACGGTGGTTAAAACCGAAAACCAAAGTATGATCCGGACGCGCCCGGGCGGCCTCCCTCACCGCGCACAGCTCCTCGTAATTCCGGGCCGGAGGTTTCTCACAAAAGACATGCCCGCAATTTTTAAGCCCCTCGATCGCCAGTTTGGCGCTGACGTTGTTGGGGGTACAGACAAAAACCGCGTCAAAATCTTTCCACGGGATTTCCGAAGGGACCAGGAGGTCCGGCGCCATGGGTTCACGGTCCGGATTCACATAGGGATCGTAAATTTTTACCTGGGTGACGTCCGGATGATTTTTCAACACCGCCGCGCGGATTTTCCCCATATACCCGCAGCCAAAAACGAGGCATCTCATTGGAGCGCCTCCAAAAAACGGTCAAAAGACCGGGGTCCGACCGGCTGTACATATTCCCCGACAAACCGATTCGCCTTGTGCCAATCATCTTGGATTTCGGACAAAGCGCTTTCCGAATAGCTCCTCATCTGGCCCGCCAATTCCGAAACCGAATCGGCCCGCTGACGCCAGGAGGCCAGATCAAAAAGCGGATCAATCACCTCTTCCTCGGAATTTTTGCGCAAATAAAACGGTTTCAGCCCGCTTAAAATGGCATAGAGAATGGCCGAAGAACCGCGGTAAAGAATCATGGAAGCGGCCAGGAAATCCTCCTCAATGCGGCCCGCCCCGGAGAGGGACACATTGGGACAGTCCCCCAGATCCCGCTTTAACCGCGAACGGACTTTTTCGAAAGGGATCGCGGGATGACAACGAAATAAAATCCGGTAATCGGGCAAGAGGGACGCCAAATCGAGGGCCGCGTCGAACAGAAAAATCATCTCGGAGACAATCCCTTCCGGCAGAACCAAAAGTGTTTTGACGTCCGGACGGGGGATTCCCCTCTTTTCGTCCGGATTGAAATAACGAAAGGTCCCAAAGGGAATGAAACGGACTCCGAACGGCTGATGACTTGCCTGCAACCATTGCATCGGCCGCGTGCCGACACTCAGGATCAATTCCGGAGGTTTGATCCCCGCGAGGGAATTGGACGGCCGTTGCAGTTCATACGCGTGAGGCATAATGACCGTATGCTGATAGCCCACCAGTTTGCAGGGGGAATCGACGGAGCGAAGGCCCAAGGCCAGACACTTTTCCCAGGCATTCCCTTCATACAAGGTTATAAAAAAAACGGGTTTCCATCGGCGGGCCGCCTCCCTGCCGATCCAATAAAAGAGCCCGTTGCGCAGAGTCATCGCGCGGAGGCAATCCCGGCCGGCCAGCCAGATCAAACCCCGCAACGTTTTATCCCTCTCCCCGAACCCCTTGAAATAGAGAAGGAGCGCCGCCCGGCATTGTTCCCCCAACATCTTCAATACGGACCGGAACGAAAGAAGAGCCAGCTCCGGTAGCCGCGGCCCGTTTTGTCTCTTCCCCCATCCTTTTTTATTCGTTCCGTAATCATACAACGTCAACACCCGAACATTCCTGGAGCGGAGCTGTTCCGCCAAATCCCCCAAATAAAAATCTCGGTCCCCCCCGGAATTTTCCATGGAAAAAGCCCAGGTCTTGGCCAGCCCCTCAAACGATCGGGAACGATAATCGCGCAGGGCATTCCGAAAGGAAAGGCGAAGCCATAGGATACGCCCGCTTAACGCGATGGCGCGCAGCGCCAGCCAGGGAACCCGAAACAAGATGGCAACGAAAATCGGGAAGGGTTGAACATGTTCGGGAGACGGCTTTAAAGGATAGGACCACATCGTGGAAAAAATCCAGGGAATGGCCAAAACGGCCAGGCGGGGATAGCGCCCGCGGATTTCACGAAAGAGGGCGTCGAGTTGTTGGCGGCTCAGTGCTTTCATGCAAGTCCTTTTAATTTCCGGGGGAGGCCGCGCTCAAAATCATCAAAAAAGGATTGAATCGATCGCTGAACGCTTGGCAATGAATTTCCTAATGATTCCGTTAACTTAGATGTTTTCAGCGAAAGATTCTTGGGCCTCCTGGCCGGCAGGGCAAGGGCATCCACCGAGATCGAATTCACGGCTGTTTCATCCAGATGAAACACACGGGCAAGTTGAACGGCGAAATCATATTTGGAGCAGGCGTTCGATCCGGCGCAGTGATAGAGACCGGCCAGCCCCTTTTGCCAAGTTTTTTCCATCAGCCTTCCCAACTCCATGGTGTAAAGGGGAGAAAAAACAACGTCGCTAAATCCGTTAATCTTTTCCTTGCGCATCATCCGATGCAAAACCCATTCCCCCAGGCTCTCCTTTTCCTGAACGTTCCATCCGAAAACGGTCGTTCTGAACACCAAGGTCCCTTTCCGTTTTAACGACTCCGTTTCCGCCTTCCATTTTGTCCAGCCATAATGATTGACCGGATGAACCGGGTCCGTCTCCGAGTAATTTCCCTTCTCACCGTCAAAAACAGAGTCGGTCGATATGTGGATCAGCCGCGTGGGCAAGCCGTTCAAACAATCCACCACCTTTCGGGTCGCCTCGATATTGGCTTGTTCCGCCTCCTGTTTGTTCCGCTCACAGGCATCCACATCGGTCAGCGCGGCACAATGAATCAGAATATCCGGACGAAAATCATGAACGCATTTTTTCAAGCTCAAAATTTCCAGAAGGTCCTGCCGGAGGGTCCGAACGCCGGGCCATGAAACCGGATGACGGCGGTAAAGGCCCAAAACGGAATAACGGTCTCGATACAACCAGGCCAGGTTACTCCCCAACAGACCGCTGACACCGGTAATCAGAACCCTTGGTTTGGTCATCTCTTTATTGCGGGACATCTTCCATCGACCATCGGGATTGTTCGATGGCGTAATCGGATTCGATCTGTCCCACAATTTCTTTTAACTCTTCCACGCCGAGCCATTCGCTGTTTCCGGCGGAGCTGTAGCTGAATCCTTCGGGACAAATCTGCCCCTTACCGTCATAAGATTTCAGAAGCTCCTCCGGGGAGGGGGTATGAGGACAAATCACATAACAATTATTAAATCGGATCGTATTGCGGGCGTCGTCTTCGCTTATTAATGTTTCATGGATCCTTTCCCCGGGACGCATCCCCACTTCTTCCAGCGCACAGTGGGGCGCAATCGCCCGCGCCAAATCGACAAGTTTCATTGAAGGGATGCGCGGCACAAAAATTTCCCCTCCCCTTGCTTTTTCCAGGGTTGAAATGACAAAATGGACCGCTTGATCGAGAGTAATCCAAAAACGGGTCATCCGTTTGTCGGTAATGGGAAGTTTGCCGGTCTTGGCCCTCTCTCTGAAAAAAGGGACCACCGAACCGCGCGATCCCAGAACATTGCCGTAGCGAACAATAGCAAACCGGGTTCGGGATGGTTCCCGTCTGGCATTGGCCGCGGCAAAGAGTTTGTCGGAACAAAGTTTGGTGGCCCCGTAGAGATTGACCGGGTTACAAGCCTTGTCGGTGGAGAGGGCCATAACCCGCTCTACCCCGTTGGTTAAGGCGGCATCGATCACATTCATCGCCCCTATCACATTAGTCTGGATATATTCGGTGGGATTCCCCTCCGCGGCCGGAACCATTTTCAAGGCCGCCGCATGAATCACACAATCCACGCCTTTAAAAACATGCATAAGACGATCACGATCCCTGACATCCCCCAGGACATACTGCAGAAAAGGGAGCCGGGCTGGATTCCATTTTTGAGCCATTTCAAATTGTTTGAGCTCATCCCGGCTGAAGATGATCAGTTTTTTCGGGCGATATTCCTGAATCAGAACCCTAGTCATTTTTTGGCCGAAGGAACCGGTTCCGCCGGTGATCAATACGGATTTATCGTTAAACATAGTTCGATCTCCTTTGTGTCAATGCGTTTCTCAAGCCGAGGATCACTTCGCGGGGACTCCCTTTACAACAGACCTTGGAGAGATATTACGGACCACGACACCGCCGGCCCCCACGATAGCCTCCTCCCCGATATGAATGCCCTGTATAACGCTCGCTCCGGTCCCGAGATGGGCGCTCCGTGCCACACAAACTTCCCCGGAAAGAACAGCGCCTGGCGCAATATGGACATGATCCCCGATCCGGCAATCGTGATCGATAATGGCGCCGGTGTTGATGATGCAATTATCGCCGATGATCACCCCCGCATTGATAATGGCACCCGCAAAAATGACCGTCCCTTGGCCGATCTGGGCATGGGGCGAAACCGTTGCCGAGGGGTGGATAAGCGTCAGTGCCGTCAAACCGTGTTGTAAACCAGCATCAAAAATGCGTCGGCGGGGGTTGTTATCCCCCACCCCTCCGACAGCCGGCACAAAATAGGTTGCCCCCTCTGCTTTCAATTTGGGCAGAAGTTCGAGTCCTCCACGGATTGGAACACCCAAAACCTCCTTCCCCCAAAGGGAGCGATCTTGATCGAGAACCGCGCAAGGATGAGCCGCACCCAAGCTTTTCAAACAGTCAACCACAACGCGGGCATGACCGCCGCCCCCCAAGATAACACAGAAAATTTTAGTTTGAGTTAATATCGACATGGTATTAACGCTTTTTCCAAACAGGCAACAACTGCCTCCAGGGCTGCTTGATCCAAACCCAAACTGGAAGGAAGACAAACCGCCCTTGCATAAATGGACTCCGCATGCTCAATGCAAAAAGTCTGGGTCCCTTGATAAGGGGGGAGGCCATGGATCGGATGAAAGAGAGGCCGGGCCATAATGCCGGCCGCATGCAAAGCCTTCAAAACTTCCTTTCGCCTTTCTCCTTTGGCAAGCAAAATGGTATAAAGCCAATAGGTCGGCTCACAGTGGGCAATTTGGGGCATGAGAGATACTCCCGGAATTTCCCCCAATCTTTTCTCGTAAAAGGCGGCGATTCGGCGCTTCTTGGAAATTCTTTCCTCCAGCTCCTCCATCTGGGCCAAACCAACCGCGGCGTGAAGATTGGTCAGGCGGTAATTAAAACCAACAGCCCCGTGAAAAAATTCATCCGGATTATCCTTCGCCTGGGTCGCCAAATAGCGTACCCTTTCAGCCAAATCCCTTTTTTGCGTCAGGACCATTCCGCCCGATCCGGCGCTCACCAGTTTGTTCCCGTTAAAACTCAACGTGCCGATATCGCCAAAGGTCCCCACATGCCTGCCCCGATAACGAACGCCCAGCCCTTCCGCCGCATCCTCGATGAGTTTCAGCTGAAACTCTTTGGCCAGAGGAACCAAACGATCCATGGGGCAGCATAGGCCCAGAAGATGGACGGCCAAAATGGCTTTGACACGCCGATGGGTATTCTTGTTTGTTACAATTCCATCATGAAAAGAACAGGCCTCCCGCAAAAATCGCTCCACCTTCCCCACATCCAATTGCCAGTTTAGGGGGTCCACATCCATCAAAACCGGATGGGCCCCGGCGTAGCGGATGGCATTCACTGGAGCAATAAAAGTGATGGTGGGGACCAAAACCTCCTCTTCCGGCTGAACCCCCGCCGCCAATAACGCCAGGTGCAAGGCCGCCGTGCCGGTGGCCACCCCCACCGCATGGGCGGAGCCGACGCATTGGGCCACCTCTTTTTCAAAGCGGCCAAGGAAGGAACCCGAAGTGGCAATCCACCCCGAATCGAGGCACTCCTTAACATACTTCCATTCCCTGCCGGAAAGATACGGTTCACACAACAAAATCTTTTGGGATATCATAAATTAGAAATTAAACCGCTCGATCTCTTTTTGGGCTTTTTCGTATTCAGCATGGGCCCCGATATCAATCCAATATTCGTGGATGGGAAAGCTGATGACATTGATTTTTTTGGAAATCAGATGCTGAATCAGGTCGGTCATGTGGTATTGCTCGCCAGCGGGGATATAAGAATAAACGTGTGGTTCCAATAAATAAATGCCCGCGTTGACCATCAAACTCACTTTGGGTTTTTCCTGGATCGCCTTCACCTGAGCCCCCTGACATTCAACCACCCCAAAAGGAACCTCCAGTTCGCAGACGCGAACGGCAACCGTCAAATCGGCGTTATGCTCCCGGTGAAATTGAAACATCGCCTTAAAATCGACATCGGTTAAAATATCACCATTGATGACCAACGTGGTCTTCTGAATGTTTTCCAAAAGCCCCAGAGCCCCGGCCGTCCCCAACGGACGTTCCTCGGAAACATAATTCAAATCAATGCCGAAATCCCGGCCGTCGCCGAAATATTCTTTGATCTTTTCCGGTTTGTGGTGTGTTGTGACATTTATTTTTTGAATGCCAGCGGTTCTAAGCTTATGGATGATAATTTCCAACAACGGTTTCTCGCCGACCGGAAGCATCGGTTTGGGAATATCCCCCGTCAAAGGCATGAGCCTGATTCCTCTCCCCCCGGCCATCACCACGGCATCGATGGAGGCAAGGGAATCAACCATAAATTCATCCGAGGTCAGAAGGGCCACCACCTGTTTTTCTCCATTGATAATTGGAAGATGTGAAAGGGCATTTTGTCTCAAAATTTTTAGATATTCGCTTTTTGTTTGTCCGGCCAAAGCATAAAGCGGTTTGGCATATTCGGTGCCGGTCTTTTGCTCCAGCAAGGCCGTAACAAGATGGGAGAGGGGGAATTTGGCAAGTACCGCCCGCCGAATATCCCCATCGGTAATGGTTCCAATCAACCGCCGGTCCTCGTCCACCACCAACACAATGCCGAGCCGTCCCTCATTCATCTTGGCAATGGCCTCCTGAGTTGTGGCGTTTTTTGAAATACAAAATGTTTCCGTTCGGGTATACATATATTAATGAATCGCCATCACTTTATCCTGTCCCCATTGTTTGCAATAACGTTCCGCGGCATTGGCCATCACCGCCTCTCGATTACACCCGGCCTTAAAATCTTCAAGCATCCATTTCAAAAAGATGCCCATCCTTTCGGAGGCCTTGCCGTCTCGAAACGGATCAAAATGGTCCAGCATGGGTGACCAGTCTCCAAATCCTTGAATTCCCTGATGGTTTTGCCAATGCTCAAGACATGTCTCCCACAAATGTTCCCAACTTTTAAAAACAACTTTTCCGACACCCAAATCATACAATGGGCTCACCGGAAAACCTTCTCTATCGAGCATCAAAGTTGGCACACCGGCCAAGGCACATTCAAAAGGGGCAGTGGGGGCACACAAATGTCCATGAATGGCAACATCGGCCGAAAGGGCGGCAAGGGCAGGAGGACAAGAACCGAAGGAAGATCCCTCCTCATAGACCAAACAACGTCCCGTTGCCTCCGCTCTTTTCAATGTTGCCGCAAGGGGCCCCAGCCGAAATCGCAACGTCGAAGGAACTTTGGGCTTGATAATTAAGCCCAGCCAGGGATTTTGCAGTAATTTTTCCAACAAAAAATCATAGTTTTCCCGCATAAACCGGTTTCCGGTGTGCCACCGGTCATCGACTGCGGAATTTTCATCGGTAAAAGCAATGATCCTTTTTGTGCCACGTTGTAAAATTTCTTCTCTCTTCTTTGAAGCGCAATTCCGCAACAAAGCAAACCGATGATCTCCCAAATAACCTGTTACGATAAAATAGGGAATCCTCGACATCTGTTCCTTTTCCAGATCGGCCATTATTTTGGAATACCCAAAGGCAAAGTCAACATCCAACCGACATTCGCTAAAAGGGGTAACATCCAGGGCCCGCTGATAAATGCCCATGACACCGCCTGCTTCCTGAATTGCATCGGCAATGGCCATATGGCCCCCATTATATTTGTGCCAGGAAAGATATATTTTGGCATTGGTTTCCTGAAAAAGTTGCCGCCAATAGGTGTAAAGCCACTGATAAGAGGAAAAGAGCGCTCGCAAATTTTTCACCTCGGGGAACTGCCTGGCCAGCGAGTCAGGGGGGGAGCCTCTCAACATGGCCTTCCAAGTTGGAATCCAGGGGGGATGGCTGGCAACCTTGGTTGCCCGAAAATGAAGGGGCAAAACCTCCATCCGATGCTTTTCAAAAACTCTCAGCCTCTCTTCATCCAGAGGATCCGCCGCCGTATAGAGAAAGGCCAGTATATCGCTCCCCTTGATTTCAGACTGCTGGTAGAAGGAAAAATCGGAATATTTTTCCGGCTGGCTTATATTCAACAGGTTATAATAATCGATGGCGATCTTTGGATCTTTTCCTGAAGCGGCTGAAGCCCTTTTGAGAAAGGGCCCAACCCGATATTTAATCCGCCACACCCAGTTGAAAAAAAGATGGTACCAATATTTTAAAACCGCGTTCCTTTTCCATTGAATGCGAAACGGCGACCAGAGGGAAAAAAGTTCAACTTGGTATTTTAAAGCGTACCTTTTTAATGCCTCTGAATAGACCGGATAACCGGTGAACAAAAAACATTTCCCTTTTGTTTTCCAGCGGCAAACATGAACCAAAAAAAGTGTTCGGGACAGGGAGCCTCCGGAAACAATTTCCGGCGAGATCACTTCTTTTCGCAAATAGGAACACAACCGGTTTCCATTCACTCTTCCCTCCAACAGGGAAGGACTATGGGGGAAAAAATCATTTTCAAGGTCCCTCAAATCCCGAAAGGGAATTCTAAGCCGGATGAGCATCCCATTCTCATCTCTAATATCCACCAGGCGAAATTGCAGCTTTTCCACTTTGATTCCAAAATAGGTCCCCATTTTCTCCGCGACATCCAAGGCAAAAGGTTTGGCGTCAAAAATAAACAAGGTTTTGAATCTTGCTTTTAACGCGAATGGAAAGACTTGAAAGAACCAATGGAACAGGGAAAGTCGTTCAACAAAACAATGGGTCTCCATGTTATTCAAACATCTCCAAAGTCAAAAAAGAGCCGGCTTGGATATCCGATTTCACCTGAAGTCCCACCAGCCTGGGAAGAATGGCTGGAGCCAAACCGGTACCCGGCCTCTTGATAGCTACCCATTCCAATGCGAGGCGGGACCCCTTTGCAATATCTCTGTTCGCAACAAGGCTCCTTCTGGCCACTTTGGCAGTATCGATCTCTGCTTCACAGGGTTGTTTTAATCCGTTCCCAAAAGCCATTTCGACGGTTCGGATTCCTTTTACTAATTGCATCAACTCATCCGGCTCAAGAGAAACCTGATGATCAGGACCCGACATCCTTCTGCACAGGGTAAAATGTTTCTCCAAAACGCAAGCTCCCATGGCTACTGCCGCCAAGGCTACCTCGATCCCCCGCGTATGGTCTGAAAATCCGACAGGCACTTTGAAAAATTTTCGTAGCGCATCCATCGCGCGGAGATTCACATCTCCGGGATCGGCAGGGTAACTGCTCACGCAGTGCAGTAAAACGAATTTTGTATTATTGGCATCCAAAATTATTCTGACAGCCGCGTCCACTTCTTCGAGCGTTGCCATGCCGGTTGAAACAATCAGTGGTTTTTTTTTCTCGGCCACGTGAGCGACAAAAAAGGCGTTTGTCAACTCCCCCGAAGGGATTTTGAAAACCGGCATGCCCATCTCATCCAAAAAATCGGCGCAATCTTCGTCGAAAGGGGTGGACATGAAAAGAATCCCTTTTTGGAGACAATAATTCTGCAATTCCTGAAAGGCCTCCAAAGGAAGCTCCAATTTTTTCAGCATCTCCAGTTGGGATTCCTGACGCCCGGTCGCTCGAATCTGGTATTGGGCCTTAGGTGCATCCGATGTCACCACGTTATCGGCCCTAAAAGTCTGAAATTTGACCGCGTCGGCGCCGGCATGGGCGGCCGCATCAATCAATTTTTTGGCCATTTTAACGTCGCCGTTATGGTTCACTCCGGCTTCGGCAATGATAAAACAGGGATGACCCTGGCCCATTTTTCGATTTTGAATGACGACTTCTTTCACCATATGCTGAATCCTCCATCAATCACCAAATTGTGGCCAGTCACATAACACGACAAATCACCGACTAAATAGGCGACGGCCCCTTTCAAATCTTCCTCTCTTCCCATGCGGCCCAGAGGCGTTTTTTGCCGATATCTCTCCACGAAAGCATTGGGCTGATTTCGATGGATGCCGCCGGGTGAAATGGCATTCACGCGCACCTTGGGCGCCAACAAAGTCGCAAAATATTTTGTCATCTGCAAAATGCCCCCTTTGGAAGCGTTGTAGGCGGCGGGGTTGGCCATTTCCGTCCCCTCATAAAGCCGGAAGTCCGGGCCAATTATTCCGTAAATAGACGAAAACAAAACAACGGAACCATGCGCGGATGTTTGAAGATCCTCCCGGCTTTCCTGAACGCCGACAAAAACGGATGTGAGATTCACTTTTAACGCTTCCTCCCAGGCCTGAACGGTTTGTTTCTCAAAGGGAACGGCCCAGCCTGGAATTTTTGTGGTCCCGACGTAAGCCGCGAGATGAATTAAAATATCCAGTCCTTTCAATTCATGAATGGCATAACGGATTGTTTTTCTTGTCGCCGCCTCGTCTTTTAAATCACAAGGGAAAAATAATCCGTCAGACGGCTGCGCGTCCAAAACGGCAACCCTGGCTCCCAATTCTTTGAGTGTTTCGCAAGCGACCCGGCCAATATGTCCGCTTCCTCCCATGACGAGGGCCCGTCTGCCATCCAACCGCATGAGTTCATTTAATGTTTTCATATTACCGAATCCAGGGGAGGATGATCAGATTTTTTTTCACTAACAGTTCGGCCACTTTAAATTCATGAAGATCATCAATGTGAATGGCCCTCGATTCCGGAATTTCATGAATCAAAAAACGCCCCTTTTTGGTCCATTCGCTTTCACAGGCGTAAATAAAATCTCTTCTCCAAATATAAAGGGAGGCGTTGATCCGATAGACCGATGGAACGTCTTGACGGCGGTGATAACGGTGACCCTCTTCCATCAGGCGTGACATCCAGCCCTCTTTTTCAACCACACAATGCCAAATGGGATTGAAGGAGGGCCGTGAAACGCCGATAATGCCGTCGGCCCTTTTTTCCGCTTGCAAACGCTCAAAAGCCTTTTCAACGTCTTCCGGAATCCGGCCGGGAGAGGTGGGATCGAGCAATAATAAATACTCATATTGTTCGCCATTTTTCCCCTCCACGGTTTGCAAGGCATGGCGCACCACCGGCCACATCGGTGTTTCATCTTTTGCCAATTCCCTGGGCCGCAAAAATGGCACCTCCGCACCGTAGTCACTGGCTATCTCCGCGATTTTGGGATCATCGGTACTGATAACAATGCGTGATATCAAAGGACACATTTTTGCCATAAAAATGGAATGAGCGATCAAAGGATGACCGGAAAAGGGGAGGATATTTTTCCCGGGGAGTCCCTTGGAACCACCACGGGCGGGGATCAAAGCCAACATTTTTGGATTTTTTCTCATCCGTGCAAATAAGAGACGGTTTCCTCCCGCCTTGTTTCGGAGGCCAAGCGAGCGGCATCACAAATGCTCAAGACCCGGATCCCTTCCAGGCCGGTGGCCAACCAAGTCGCGCGATTCTGCGTTCGGCAAGCCTCAAGCCACTCTTCCAACTGCGTTTTGTATATCGCGGACAAGTCCGGCTCCACCCTCTCTTCTTTTGGATAATCCGAGATGGCAACAGATGTTTTGCGAACCAGACCATCCCATTCCAAATTTCCTTTTTCCCCGAAAGCGGTCACATGCCTTCTGGGAATTTTGGATAAATAATCGAGGCACACGGAAACGGAGACACCCCCTTTTGTTTCCCACCAAAGCCGGGCGAATTCCTCAGCCTCAATGGAGAGGCGGCCGGTATTTTTCAAGTGCGCTTGGATCTTTTCCGGAAACCCAAAAATCCAGGTGGCGTAATCAATTTCATGAATCAAATCGCGCAACACCCCCCCCTCTTCCGTTTTGGCCGAATAGGATTGCCGATAGGGATGGTTCGGTCTCCAAGTGGGCAAAAAAGATTGGCATTCGACTGTCACGGCATAGACCTTGCCGATCCTAGGAAGCCATTCCCGGAAGGTTTGGAGGGACGTCGAACAACGCAATACGCAACCGACAAACAATTTTTTATTCCTTCTCTTAGAACCTTCGTAAACGCTCCGGGCGCTTTCGGCATCCACACTTAACGGTTTTTCCACCAAAAGATCCATCCCGCATTCCAGCGCTTCGAGGGCATCCGCGGCATGCTGGCCGGTGTTGGAAGCAATAATGGCCAGATTGGTTCCTTCCTCGGCTGCCTGTTTTAGGGAAGCGGCTGTTTGAAATCCCTGTGAATTCAGTTCAACCCTCCGGTCATTTCTTTTCGGAATGGCGATCGGCATAACCCCTTTTATTTCTTTTAAAAGGGACAGATGACGCAAGCCCATACTGCCCGTGCCGACGACTGCGACTTTATATGGATTTGAAAAAGTCCCCATCCAAATTTTGCACAACGGCTTTCAGAACCCACTTTCCATTCTCTTTGGACCAAATATTGGACATCCCGCGATAAAAATCGCAGACGCCCCAAAAATAACCGTCGTCGATCTGACAGTAGTCTTTGAACCATTCATAATAGATTTGAGGGAATTCCCCGTCATATCGCTGCACTAACGCCACCCCCTCTTCACGGGTAATATGATGTCTTCGTATGTCTTGCTGGACATCCCGGCTGGCCCGCCCCATACCGAACTTCATATAGCTCATGTACCAGTGAAACCCATCGAGCTTGTCATCCAAAGAAGCATATTTGGTATATGTCCCTTCCGAACGGCCCGCCGGATTTGTTTTAAAACCGGTATTTTCAACGGCATAATAAAAATTTTCTTGGGGGACCCACTTGCTGTAATAGGAGTACCAATGCATTTCAATGCCGCTCTTCACGACTTCGTCAAGCGGCGGAGGCTTATAAAGTTGAAAAGTGTGGGGTTTGATCTCCGCCTTTTTAAAAATTCCCCGCTCCAGTCCGACTTCAACGATATTATCCACCGTTATTCCCTTAAAATAGTGTTCGACAAAATCATGCGGATTTTCCTTGGGCAAGTTTTTGTATTTCATCGAACCGCCGTATTCGACCTCTCCGTTTTCTCCGTAAAAGATAAGCGGGATTTTGAATTTGTGCGCAATATGAAATGCCCAAAATTTTTGACCAAAAGTAAAAGGCTGCCAAGGATCCCCCAGCAACTCAAAACAGAGTTTAGAGAGACGGCGGTGGATACATTGATCGGGTTGCCCCAGGATGTTATTAAAACCCGAACGAGTGAAATTTTTTAAATTTTCCCAGCCAATTTCCGTATACTCAAATGGAGACCACGTAACGCACAACGGATGCATTCCGTAGCGGTATTTTAATTGATGGGCGACAAAAGCGCTGTCTTTTCCCCCGGAACAAGGAACGACAACGTCAAAACTGCCATCCGAGCTTCGATA
Organism: Deltaproteobacteria bacterium; assembly: GCA_016203765.1. Classification (GTDB taxonomy): domain Bacteria; phylum UBA10199; class UBA10199; order SPLOWO2-01-44-7; family SPLOWO2-01-44-7; genus JACQMB01. The sequence continues at coordinate 4,625 of JACQMB010000145.1, read as the reverse complement.
ACGATTACAAATATCCTGGAGTTCGCGTTCCCTTTTTTTCCAATCGACAACATGATCTTTCTCGTAGGACCATTGGCATGCATTGCAAATCCCCTGATCATTAAATTCGGTGCGCGGTCTTTGGTTGGAAACCACACAATTGCGGCAAAACCGCACTTCCTTGGGAAGTTTCGACAATTGTCTGTCAAATGTCTGCATCCCCCTTCTATCGCCCCTTTCTTTCTTTGTTCATTTTAAAAAGACAAAATTTTGCAATAACCGCAACCCCGATGGTCCGCTGATTTCCGGATGAAACTGAACGCCAACGATATTTTCCTTGCAACAGGCTGAACAAAAAACATTGTTTCCATACGTTGTCGTCGCGATGCCACACATTGGGTTCTCTGTAGTTACAAAGTAGGAATGAAGGAAATACATATAGGTTCCGTTTTGTAACCGATGAAATAGGCCGTCGTTATTTGAGTTAAAATTAACCGGGCTCCAACCGACATGAGGAATTTTAACGGTTTCCTCTCCCGGTTGTCCCGGCCTCAGTTTGGTCACTTGCCCGGGAATCCAATGAAGCCCCTCGTGATAACCGAATTCATGCGATGCACGCATCAACAACTGCATTCCAAGACAAATGCCCAAAACGGGACGGCCGGATGCGACAAAAGCACCGAGAACTTCCAACAAACCGAATCGCCGGATATTTTCCATCCCCTTTCCAAAGGCCCCTACTCCAGGCAGAATAATTTTATCTGCCTTGGCAATTTCATCCGGATTCCTGCTGATGGTTGATGGAACATCCAGTTCCGTTAAAGCGCGCTGGATACTGAATAAATTCCCACAACCATAATCAATAATAACGATGGTTGGCGGTTTATTCATACGGCAACCTAGGGCATCACATATTCCTGCACTGTATTCCTGACCCGGCGAGAAAACTCTTAAGCCCTTTAACAGAAATAGGATCAAAACGTCTCTCCAAAATCCCGCCATAACGTGCATTGAGAAATTCCAAATTTCCCTCGTCAATTTGAGCGCCCAAACGCAACCCATCGGCATTGGTCGAGGAATACATTCTCTGCAACGGTTTTGCGTAATAATAATGGAACATGGAAGCAACGGCGACGGCATCCGCTCGCCCCTCATGAATAACATCTAAAACGTGGCTCTTGCGACCCGCACCTCCCGAGGCAATAACCGGGACTGGAACACTTTGAGCAACCCGCGCCGTTAGTTCGAGATCATATCCATTGCCGGTTCCCTCCCGGTCAATAGATGTCAAAAGAATTTCCCCCGCTCCAAAGTCAACAACTCTCTGCGCCCATTCCACAACATTAACACCCGTCGGCTCGCGGCCGTAATCAACCCATGCCTCATAATCCCCATTTTCCTTCCGTTTAGCTTCAATCCCAGCAAGGACGCATTGAGAGCCGAAGGCTTCGGCCGAAATTTTTATCAAGGAAGTGTTGGCAATGGCCGCGGTGTTAATCGCCACCTTATCCGCACCGGCCCGCAGGATTTTTTGCACATCCTCCACATTGCGGATACCGCCAGAGACCGTCAGCGGCACAAAGATATGTTTGGAAACGGCCGTCACAAATTCGATTAAATTATTCCTCCGATACAAACTGGCGACCGTATCGTAAAAAATCATTTCGTCGGCGCCCTCTTGATAATAAAGGTAAGCAAAATCCTCGGACAATCCCAAGGCCCGATTACCATCAAATTGAATCCCCTTAACCAGGTTCGGGCCCTTGATATCCAATCGAGCTATAATTCTTCTGTTTTTCACAAGCGAGGATTAGCTTTTTTTTAAATTTTCCTTCCAGGCCAAAAACCCTTCTTTTAAGGAATAGCGGGGGATAAAACCCGAAGCTTTTCTTATTTTAGAATTGTCCAAATAACAACGTGTTTTATTGCCCGTGGAAACGTAATTGAGCAGAGAAGGCCTTTCGGGACGTGAGAAGACTTCAACAAAAGTCTGTGCCAAAGTTTTCCAGGTGGTTTCCACACCACTGCTCAAATTCATGACGCCATCCATCCCTTCCTCTTTAAGAATACTTTCTATCCCTTCCACGACGTCTTCAATATAAATAAAATCGAGGCTTCGCTCCCCATTGCCATAAACATCGATGGTCTCTCCTTGCTCTGCCTTACTTTTCCATTCCGTCAACAGACCTCCCGAGTTATCTCCCGGCCCATAAATGCGTCCGAGCCGCAAGGACGTCACATGCAATTTTTTATCACATCGAATCTGTTCCAAAAGAAGTTCCCCGGTCAACTTTGAAATGCCATAATAACTATCTAAGTTCCCCAATGGAGAGGTCCGCCCCTCTTCACTAATGGGCAACTGCTGTGGGAGCGTGTAAACACAAAGAGAGGAACAATAGATTACTTTTTTTATGCCCAAGGCCAAGGCATAGTGCAATACGTTGAGTGTTCCAAAAACATTCGTATTGAACAAGGATCGAATAGAGTGAGGATCTTGCTCCGGACCCAACCGCTGTGCCGCCGCGTGGATAATAACATCGACCGGATATGAAATATGCTGAAATTCTTCTTGATTGAGAATGTTTAAAGAAATGACTTTGGGAAAAATTTTTACCAACGTCTCTTTGTTTCGCGCCCCTGCGATCACATCATAACCTCTCTCAAGGAGATGCGAGACCAAATGCCGGCCAAAAAAACCGTTAGCCCCCGTTACCAAAACACGATTCATGTTTTTAAAAGAGCCCCCATGGAGTTGTAATCTTCCCACGGAACAAATAATTCTTCCCAATAGCGCAACACCACTCCATATTTTTTCGCTTGCAGAAAAACTTTTTCCTTTAAAACCAAGGTCCGGACTACTGCCTCCACCTCATTAAACCCGGCAAGAGCGCGAATAATCGTAGTTCCGGAAAAGCGAGCATTGATTTCAAAGACAACGAGATCCTCCCCATCCAAGCGGCCCTGGAAATTGACTGAACCGTGAGGATTTAACGCCAATGCCATTTCTCTAATGGAAGATTCCAAGCGGGCCGGCAGAGGTTCCAAGTAGGCTCGATAGGTATTTCCGTCTCTGAGGTCGCGCCGCATAACAATAACTCCAAGACACCTTCCTTGAAGAACCACCGCGCCACAAGTATACTCCTGCGCCGAGGACCCAACTGCCTTTTGGATGATCCACTCCGACGAAGATTTTTTCACGGCAAAATCAAGTTCCTCCCTGTTGTTGACTTGCATAACCCCTACGGAACGAAAACCGCGCCTCGGTTTTACAATAAGAGGAAAGCCGACCTCTTGTATAAAATCATCCAATCCTTCCAGGCTGATGGTCGAGGGAGGGGTTGCAAATCCTTTTTCTTTGAGAAACCGATGCGTTTCCCATTTATCGTCGGCGACATCGGAAACCCGGGGAGAACTGACAACGATTTGACAGCCTGTTTCCGATTCTAAAATCTGCCGATGCCGAGCAATAAACTTTATCTCAAAATCGGTCCCCACAAACAAAAGTTCTGCCCTTTCTTTTTTCAAAGCGGCCATGAGTTGATCCAAGTATTTTTTCTCGTTTTCTGGTTTTCCAAACATGTCCGGCAATAAATAGGGCTTATCACCCCAATACAAGCCGACGGCATTCGAAAAAAAATCGAGCGCAATGATTCTAATGTTCAGAGGAGACATCTTCAGAGAACGAATAATCCCCTGTCCAAACAAAGAGCCGGCGCCCGTAACAGCAATGGTTATGGGCATCCAATACCCCTTTGACGCAACGCATTCCGACAAAGGCCCAAGTCCGATAAGCGGTGCACATCCGAACCAATGGAGATTTTGGGATTTACCTCCTTACAGAGGCTTAGAAAGTCGTCTAAATCAACAAGATAGGAAGAATTAATTTCGATGGCCACGTCCCTTTCTACAGCGGCCTGCATCATGATTCTAAAATATTCTCTGGGAAAACGCCCAAAAGCGCGTTGGCACATGCCGCCAGGATGGGCCAAAACATTAATGGGGGCTTTTTTTAACAGTCCAAGAGATAAATCCAGTTCGCGCTTGGCCGCCTCCTCATAAACCAACTCTTTGGCTTGAATCCATTGACCCCTTGGGGCCGGGAAGCGATGAACGCTTCCAAGAACAATCTCTGCCGCACGCAACGCCGAAGCAGAAACATCCAGGTTGCCGGAAAAATCATCGGCCTTGGCTTCCAACCCGACATAAACAGCGATCCCACCCGTTTTCTTCCTTAACCGTTTCACTTGCGCGACAAAATCCGAAAAATAATTGCTTGTTTTTCGGACATGTTCGGTAAAAGCAATTTCCCCCAATCCAATGGATCGGGCCTTTTCTATAATCTCCTCTATGGTCGCTTGCCCATCGGTCGCTGTCGTGTGAATCTGAAAATCCCGATTCACGGCTTCAAAAGTCAAATCACGAAAATGAAAGAACTTAGGCATGTGCGCTATCATCCACGCCGTCGCCATTGACCGTATGCCTCAATTTCCACTCCCCATTGACCTTGGCCCAAAGATGCGGCGACCGAAATGCATCGCATAAAGATTTGAAGGCCTCATCCGTCATATCAATATATTCCAAAAACCAGTCATAATGGCGTTTGGGAAATTCTCCCTCAAATTTTCTGATCAAGGCCTTGGCCTCGT
>JACQMB010000144.1 GCA_016203765.1 Deltaproteobacteria bacterium | reverse complement strand
TGGGGCGGGATGCGTAGCGGCCCAAACCCATGGGGCTTTGGAACTAGTCGACCCCAGACCTTACGCGGTTGGTTCCATTAAAGAGGCCTATTATAAATTCCCGCATATGGAAAATTTGCTTCCTGCCCTCGGTTATTATCCCGAACAGCTCAAGGAATTGGAAAAAACCATCAACGCCACTCCCTGTGACATCGTTCTGGTCGCCAACCCGATCGATCTGCGGCGCGTGATTAATATCAAAAGACAAGCCCTGCGGGTCCGCTATGAACTGGAGGAACAGGGGGAAATGACGTTAAAACGCATCCTAGCGGATTTCTTGAAGAATTCTTGACAGACGAGGTCAATTTTAATAGTGTGCCGCGTCAAGGCCCGGCTTCGCCGGGCCGCGAAGCAAAGTCGATAGACTTTGCGGAGTCTAATAAACATGCGATTCACGAAGAAGGATCTAGAAATATTCGAGGTGAACGGTTTCGCGGATCGGATGCAGCTCATTAAGGATACGATTAGCCCTAAACTAAGCAAACTGGGGGAGCTGCTTCAGCCGCAATTGTCCCGTGCCGTGGATCATGAGATTTACCCTCAGGTGGCTGAACATGCCCGCCGGACGGTCAACCCTCCTACCGAAACCTGGGTCGCCTTCGGCCCTGACCCCATCGGCTACAAATCGTATGTCCACTTCGCCCTCTGCGTGGGGGGTGTGGGCGTCCAGGCCCGGGTGACGGCTAAACAGGAATGCAAAAACCGGAAAATCTTCGGTCAAAATCTGATGACCTATGCCGAACAACTCAAGGACCTTAAAGGAAACAGGGAAATGGCCGATTATTCGAAAAGCAACGGGGAGAGCCCGGAGACGATTTCAGACTGGGTGACTTTTTTCAAAGAAACCGGGCAGCGCTTGAAACAAACACAGACCTCCGTTTTTGATATCGGCATCAACCTCCCCCTTTCCGGCGACCTCTCCTCCCACGCCATCCAGGCCTTCTGCCGCCTGAGCCCGTTCTACAAGCTGGGGGGAAATCACAATAATAATCCGCCGAGGTACTGAGAGTGGACCAGGGACTAGGGACCCCTTCGGCAAGCTCAGGGCACGGCAGGGACTAGGGACCGGCAAGAAGAACACTGACACAGCTTTCGTAAGTCTTCAAAAGTATAAATTCCTGTCCGATGGCCGTCGTTCCAGACAATTTTCAGTCCGTATTGACCGACCGAATCAATCGTGAGCGGATGCACGGCCTTGGGCAAGCTCCCCGGCAGGGCTTTTTTTTCTCCCGTCCACTCGTCGCGGCAGGCGGCACAGGTGCAATTTTCCCGCAAATAGGTTGTGTCGTAGACGCTCTCATGCTCATCGTCCCAGACAATACCTAAGGTCCGTTCATCCTTTTTTTGAATGGTTTGCGGGCGCAACATTTACCATCTCAAATGAAATTCGCCGGGTTTTTCCCGCGGCATCTCTTCCAAAATTTTGTCAGCCAATTTTTGAAAAGGCTCCGTAACCACCGGTTCCCCCCTGTCGCAGGCCTTTGTCATTTTCAAGTCGAGGGGAATTTCGGCCAACAGGGGAATCCCCAGCTCCTGGGCCACCCTTCCGCCGCCGCCGGATCGAAAAATGTCGTGCCGCTTGGAGCATTGATCGCAGATAAAATAACTCATGTTTTCCACAATCCCCAACACGGGGACGTTGACCTGTTGAAACATCTTCAACCCGCGCCGGGCATCCAGCAGGGCCACCTCCTGCGGGGTCGTCACAATGACGGCCCCATCCAGCGAGGCCTTTTGCGTAAGGGTCAGTTGGGCATCCCCCGTGCCGGGCGGGAGATCGATCACGAAATAATCGAGATCCCCCCACGCCACGTTTTGCAAAAACTGTTGCAAAAGATTGGCTACCATCGGCCCCCGCCAAATCACCGGCATATCGTCGGTGGTCAAAAGACCCATGGAGACCACAAAAATCCCCCGGACCTGAATGGGAATAACCTTGTTTTCCTTCAGCGAAGGCCTCTCTTTAATCCCCAGCATGGTGGGAATGCTCGGCCCGTAAATATCGGCATCCAAAAGACCGGTGCGAAAACCTTTTTGGGCCAGCGCCAGCGCCAGATGGACGGCCACCGTCGATTTACCGACGCCTCCCTTGCCGGAGGCCACCGCGATTCTTTTCATTAATGACTCCTGGCAACGATAAATCGGGCGATTTCCCTCAAGGGATCGCCCCGATCATCAAAAATACTCAGGGAGGCGATGGCCTCTTCGACCAGCCGGTTGGCTTTGGTCCTGGAGGGTTCCAGACCCAACAGGCCCGGATAGGCGGCCTTGCTTCTCTTTTGATCGGAACCGGTCTTCTGCTTGCCGGTCTCTTTGGGCGAGCCTTCCACGTTCAAGATGTCATCGGCAATCTGAAAGGCCAGACCCACGGCCTGGCCGTATTTTTGCAACCCCTCCAATTGTCCCGGCGCGGCGTTGGCCATCCGGGCGCCACTCGTCACCGAAGCGGCAATCAGCCGGCCGGTTTTTAAACGATGGATCCTCTCCAAATCCTGGATGTTCAGTTTTTTTCCTTCGGCTTGCAAATCCAAGGCCTGCCCCCCGACCATCCCGCTGGGTCCGGTTCCCCAGGCGATCGCCTCCATCACTTCCGCCGGCGTGCCGGTTTTGGCCAAAAGCCAAAAAGCGTGGGCCAACAGTCCGTCCCCGGCGAGAACCGCCATTCCGTCTCCAAAGACTTTGTGATTGGTGGGACGGCCTCGTCTTAAATCATCGTTGTCCATGGCCGGCAGGTCATCGTGGATCAGCGAAAAAGTATGGATCATCTCCAGGGCACAGGCCACGGGCAAAACTTTTTCTTCTTCGCCGCCGCAGGCCTCGCAGGAAGCCATCGCTAAGATGGAGCGGATTCTTTTGCCGCCGGCTTCCAGACTGTATTGAATGGCCTCTTTGAGACGGGGAGGCGTCTCCGGGGAAAAATCGAGGTATCCAGCCAGCGCCCGGTTGACCCGCTCGCGCTTTTTTTCCAGATAACTTTTGATGTTCATAAAGGCTCGGTCTCGAATTTGCCCCCCTCTTTTTGCACCAGTTTTTCGACCTTGCCTTTGGCGGCGTTCAAGAGTTTTTCGCAATGGCGGGCGAGACCGATCCCCTCTTCAAAGGCCTTGAGCGATTCGTCCAGCGTCAGGTCGCCGTTTTCCAGCTTGCGGACGAGGGTCTCCAGCTTTTCCAAAGCGCCCTCAAAAGGTACCGGATACTTGTTGATTGATTTAGTGGTTGTCATAGCACCCTTTTCAACAAGTATCCGGTACCTTTTGAGGGGGGTGTTGTCAAATGGTTTCCGTGAACTTCCTGGCCTCGGCCAGCAAGGCATCCACTTGTTTTAAGGACGGGGCCTCGGCATAAGTGCGGAGTAACGGCTCGGTCCCCGAAGGGCGGATCAAGAGCCAGCTCTCATCTTCCAGTTGAAAATGATAACCGTCGAGGGTCGTCCGCTTCCTGATTTTTTGGCCGGCCATTGCCGCCGGCCGAAATTTTTTCAATTTTTCTTCGGCCCCCTCTTTTTTTTCCTTTGGAAGTTTCAGATCGATCCTTTTGTAAAAACAAGGTCCCGCCTCTTTTTGCAATTGCGCCGCCAAGGCCCCGATGCATTGCCTCCGGGCGGCCATCAGCTCCAGCAACAGGAGGCCGCAAAACAGGCCATCCCGCTCGCAGAGGTGATGGGGCATGCCGATGCCGCCCGATTCCTCGCCCCCCATCAAAACCCCTCCCTGTTGCATGGCGGGGCTGATGAATTTGAAACCGACCGGGGTGATTTCCAGAGGCAGGCCGTACTTTTTGCAAAGGCGGTCGATCATTACCGTGGTGGAAATCGATTTTAAAACCTTTCCTTTGCGGCCTCTGTTTTCAACCAGGTGTTTTAAAATCAGGGCAAAGATTTGGTGGGCGCTGACATAGTTCCCCTTCTCGTCCACGCAGCCGATCCGGTCGGCGTCGCCGTCGGTGATCAGGCAAACGGAATAGCCTCCGCCTCGCGCTTTTTCCATCGCCTCGTTGGCATAGGGTTGAATCGGCTCCGGGTGGAGACCGCCAAAGTCGGGGTCGGGCCCGGGGTGGATGGTCGTGATCTGCCCTGGTATAAGTTTTTCCAAAAATCCGGCCCCCGCCCCGAACATCGGGTCGTACAAAATTTTAAAGCCGGCCTTTTGGATTTTTTTGAGATCGACGAGACCGCGGAGGGCGGTGAGATAGTCGCCGTAGGGATCAAAAAAGCCGGCCCCTTCTTTTTGATCGGGTCTTTTTCCTTTTTGGATATTTGCCGCAATGGCTTCTTCAATGGGCTTCAGATATTCCGCCGAGGCCGCCCCGCCGTAACTTTCCTTGAATTTGATTCCGTTCCAGTTGGGAGGGTTATGACTCGCCGTCACCATCACACCGGCGGCCGCTTTTTTTGTCTTAACCATCCAGGAGACGCAGGGAGTGGGGCAATAATCTTTGGAGAGGAAAACAGGGATGTGATTAGCCAATAAAACGCGCGCGATAATTTCCGTCGACTCTTTCGACCGCCTCCGACGATCATAACCAATAATGACCGGCCGGCCCGCTTCAGGAAGTTTGGGATAAACATCCGCAAACCCTTGGGCAACATGGGCCACATTTTCCGGCGTAAAATCCTCGCCAATCACCCCCCGCCAGCCGTCGGTGCCGAAGCGGATGTTCATTATTTAAGGGGCTAACACGCTAAATGGATTTTTCAAGGAGAAAAGATTAAAAAATATGTACGCCTAACCACATGGCGCCATGTTCAGTTTTTAAAACTTTATGTTTCCTGCCTGACTTAATAAAAAGGAAGTCCCCTTCTTTTAACTCTATAATCTTCCCTTCCATATTCAATTTGGCTTGGCCCTTTAATAACACAACCCACTCATCTTGCTTTTGTACATAAACCTTGTTCGGAACCTTATAGGAACTAACAATACGTTCTATTTTAACATTCTTATGTTTCTGCAGGACATCAAAAGTCTCGCCTTCCTTTGGAATTCGAGAATAATTATAAATATTTCCTAACCCATTCTTTAATAATCTCTTCTGCTCTTTAATGCCTTCCTCTGTGCAATAAGAAGGCCCCCGATTTTCCAGCCCTGAAAAATCAAAAAGATTCTTGATAAGTGCAACTCTCTTTTTTCTTTCTTTACTTCCTTTTTCCCATTCTTTGAGACTCAAATGGCGAGGAATATGTTTTTCTTCGGATTGCTTCTTCATCTTCAAACAACTAACATATTTAGTCGTCACAACTCAAGAATTTAGTCAAGCAATTGGCAGGTCAGACGGAGGGAGGCCTTCATGTTGGCGGGGTCGGCCTTTCCCGTCCCCACTAAATCTTCCGCGGTGCCGTGGTCCACGGACAAGCGCAAAAAAGGGAGGCCCAGCGTGATTTGCACGCATTCCTTGAAGGCCAGCGTTTTGAGAGGAATCAGGCCCTGGTCGTGGTACATCGCCACTATTGCGTCCCACTTCCCCTGCGTCATCCGCCAAAACAAGGTGTCGGGGGAAAAGGGCCCCTCCGCCTCAATCCCCTCCCGGCGGGCCTGGACAATGGCCGGGGCGATCACTTTTTTCTCTTCGTCACCCAGGCTTCCCCTTTCGCCGGCGTGAGGATTCAAACCGGCCACCGCGATCTTCGGCTCCAAAATATGGAAACGGGTTTGCAGGGCCTGATGGGTTTGGCGAAGGGTCTTTAAAATATCGATGGCGTTGAGCCGGTGGGCCACCTGGCTCAACGGAATATGGCTGGTGACCAAAGCAACGCGCCAATGGTGAGCAACAAAGAAAGGGGTGACTTCACAAGCGCATCGTTGGGCCAAAAATTCGGTGTGGCCCGTAAAATCTTTGTCCACCAGACGCATCCGCGCCTTATTGACCGGGCCGGTTACCAAAACCTGAATTTTTTTTTGCAGGGCGGCATCGGTCGCGGCGGTCAACGCCTGCAAAGCGGCCTCCGCCGCCTTGGCGTCGGGAAGCCGGGGATCGCCGGCCAAGGGCCCAAAAATCTGAAATTCAGCCAGACCTTTGATTTCCGGATCGTCCAGGGCTCCGGCCACTACTTCGGGTCCGATCCCCTTCGGATCTCCCGTTGTTATTCCAATAACTGTCATGGGTTCCCCAGTCCGTAGTCCTCAGTCCGCAGTCCTCATCTCCACAAAGGCCTTCTTGCGCAAACGCAGGACGTAATTGTGGATTTCCTGATCGAGGCGTTCGTTAAATAGTCTCTGATAAACCTCTTCATCCGACAAATTCCCGGCCTTCCCCTCCGCGGCGCCCGATTCATACCGCTCCTTCAATTCCATCACATAGACTCCCTGCGGCGTGGTGACCGGATCGCCGATCTCCCCCGCCGCCATTTTGGAGGCGGCCTCACTCAACTCCGGGGTCAGTTCATCGGTCCAAAGGGTCCGTTCGGTCCGCGGGTATTTTTTGGCGATTTTTTTGGCGTCCTCTCCCTTCCGCAATTTTTCCGCCAGCTCCCTTGCCTCTTCCACCTGTTCCCTTTTTGCTTTGTCACCGGCCTCCTCCTCCCAGGGGAGAAAAATCCAGGCCAACTTCACTTTTTGGTTGGCGGCATCCTCCAACTGATGCCGGCGGCGAAAATTTTGAACGTCCTGCGCGGTGACCTGAACCTGGGGGGCCAGGTTTTGCTGGATGAACTTGGCCTGACGGATCTGTTCCTTGATTTGATCCTTGTAGGCATCAAAGGTAATTCCCTTGGAGGAAAGTTCGCTTCTCAAAATATCAATGGTAATGCCGTTGTTGTGCAAAATCCCGGCGACGGCCCTTTGCAAGTCCTCATTGGTAACCTCGATCGCCGCCTTGGTCACCTCCTGCTCCAGCAGTTTTTGATGGACGAGATTTTCCAAAATCTGCCGGCGCAAGCCTTCGGCATTCTTCTGTTTGGCCAAAGGGGCCATGGCCCGGTCGAGGTCGTAGCGGGTGATGACGTCGTTGTTAACCACGGCTACGACTTGCTCAATGATCTCAGCGCGGAGAGATGGACTACGGACTACGGACCACGGACTGAGGACTAATAACAAAAACAGAAACCCTTTAAGGCAGTTTTTGAAGTGTACTTGCATAAACTTTTATTTTTGCCTCCGAACGCAATTTTTCAAACCAGGCCTGAAAGGCCTCGCGTCCTTTTTGGGCCTTCAGCTTCCCCTCAATCTCGTCCTTCACCTCGTCGAAAGAAAAACGGCCCGCCGGGCGCCGCTCCAGCACCTGAAAGAGATGATGGCCGTAGGGCGTTTTAATCACCGGACTCAACTGCCCCACCTTCAGATAAAAACAGATGTCGTCGAATTCCTTGGGCATGACCCCCCGTCCAAACCAGCCCAAACTCCCCCCATTTTTTCGATCGGGGCTTAAACTGTATTTGCGGGCGGTCTCTTCAAAAGAGGCCCCCTTCAGTAGCATCTCGCGCAAGGCCGTCGCCTTTTCCCTGGAATCGGTCACAATCTGGCGGGCCAGGAGCTGTTCGGAGTGATCAAACTCGCTCCCCTGGTTTTTATAATAGGCCTGAACCTCCGCTCCGCTCACTTGAACCGCCCCCGCCGTGATCGCTTCCACCAATTTTTGAATGGCAAGCTCTTCGGCCTGCCGCTTTTCGAAATCCTCGACGGTCCATCCCCGCGCCGCCAACAGGCGTTCAAAATCCCCCGGCCCGGGATAATGATCCTTAAAGGCCCCGATCTTTTCCTTCACTTCGCCGGGTGTCGCCTGGATGTCCATTTTTCGGGCCTCGGCCAGGAGCAAGCGACCTTTGATGAAATCATCCAATATTTTATCTTTCGGAGGCGCGGCCATCTCACCGAATTTCCACCGTTCCAACTCGACAAAGCGTTCAAAGGCCGCCAGGGTGACCGTTTCGCCGTTGACGAGGGCCACAACCGGCGAGGCGGGCTTGGGGGTGGTGCAGGCTAGAAGAAACAGCAGAGGGACCGTGGACCGTAGACCATGGACCATGGTTCCTATTCTCTGTTTTGTTGTAAGTCCACGGTCCACTGTCCACGGTCCATAGTCCGGTTTTACCCTTTTCTCAACAGGTTTCTTGCCTCCTCCAGGCTCCTGGCCTTGAGCGAGCGCAGGCCCCGCGAGGCCGCCTCCAATTTGATACGGATGATTTCCAACAAATTTTCCGCCGGCACGGGCAAGGCCCCAAACCGGTCCTTCAATTCGGCGGCCATGGCGGCGATCTCTTTCCCGGAATTTAAATGGGACATCCTTTTATAAAGGCCCATCCTTAAATTCACATCGGAGACATACCCTTCGGGGATAAAGGCCGGCACGTTGATCTGAATTTCCGGTTCCACTTCCTCTTCGATCTCTTCCCCTTTCAGTTTTCGAATCGTGCGGGCCAGGAGTTTTGTGTAAAGTTCATACCCGATTTCCTCGATAAATCCGGCCTGCGAGGTCCCCAGAAGATTGCCCGATCCCCTGATTTCCAAATCGTGCGAGGCGATTTGAAAGCCGGAACCCAGTTCGGTGTAGCGGGTGAGAACCTCGAGACGGCGCCGGGCCTCGGCAGTAATGGTTTCTTCGTCGGGAATGAGCAGATAACAATAGGCCTGCCGGTCGGAGCGGCCGACCCGCCCGCGCAATTGGTATAACTGCGCCAACCCGAAGGTGTCGGCCCGGTTGATCAGCATCGTGTTGGCGTTGGGGACGTCGATCCCCGACTCGATGATGGTCGTGGTCAGCAAAATATCGATTTTTTGATGCAAAAAGTCGATCATCACCTTTTCAAGTTCTCTTTCTTTCATCTGGCCGTGGGCCGTTGCAATGCGCGCATCCGGAAAAAGATCTTTAAGCCGCCGGGCTATCGATGGGATGGTTGCCACCCGGTTGTGGACAAAAAAGACCTGACCGGAGCGGGCCAGCTCCTGGGTGACGGCATGTTGGATGAGAGGATCTTCCCATTTGGACAAAAAAGTTCGCACCGAAATCCGGTCGGCCGGCGGGGTGTGAATCATGCTCAAATCGCGCAGGCCGATCAGGGACATGTGAAGGGTGCGGGGAATGGGCGTGGCCGATAAAGTGAGGACATCGACCGTCGGCCTTAATTTTTTGATTCTTTCCTTGTGGCGCACGCCAAATCGTTGTTCCTCATCAACAATCAACAAGCCTAAATCTTTAAATTTTACATCCTCGCGCAAAAGGCGGTGGGTCCCGATCACGATATCCAGGCGGCCGGCCGTTAATCTCTCCAACGTCTCCTGCTGCTGTCTGGCCGTGGCAAAACGGGAAAGCATTTCAACCGAAATCGCCAGTTTATCAAAACGTTCCAGAAATGTTTCAAAATGCTGGAGGGCCAAAATGGTGGTGGGGACCAAAAGGGCCGCCTGCCTGCCGGCGGAAACCGCCTTGAAGGCGGCCCGCATCGCCACCTCGGTCTTGCCGTAGCCGACATCGCCGCAGATCAGGCGGTCCATCGGCCGGG
>JACQMB010000156.1 GCA_016203765.1 Deltaproteobacteria bacterium | reverse complement strand
GTGCCTCCTTGCGCAATTCCTTGACGTTGTCCTCGGTAAAACCGGCCATCGTCCGCCCGTCATAGAGTTTGAGTTTCTGCATCAAGGTCAGATTGGCCTTCTTCGGCTCTTCCAGCCTCGACAGCACCGCCCACATCGCCGCCGTCTCGATGGTATGCGGGGCGATATGCTTGGCCCGAACTTTGGCCGGGGCGTAATCCTTTTCATAGACCTTCACTTCCTGGTGGAGTTTGGTGATATAGGGAATGTCGATCTTGATCGTCCGGTCGCGGAGCGCCTCCATGTATTCATTGTTTTGCAATTTTTTATATTCGGCCTCGTTGGTATGCCCAAGCACGACTTCATCAATGTAGGTATGCGCGAATTTCTTCGGTTTAATGACGTGCTCCTGGGAAGCCCCCAGCAAATCGTACAAGAAGGCCACATCCAGTTTGAGCACTTCGATAAATTCAACCATGCCGCGATTCGCGATATTAAACTCCCCGTCGAAATTGAAAGCCCGCGGGTCGGAGTCGGAACCATACTCGGCGATCTTCCGGTAGTTGATGTCGCCGGTCAGCTCGGTTGAATCCTGGTTTTTTTCATCTTTGGGCTGAAAGGTCCCGATCCCGATCCGGTCTTTTTCAGAAAGCAAAACGCGGCGCGCCCGGATATGATCCAGTATCCGGTTCCACTCCCCGTGATAGTGATTCAAGAGCTCGCGATAGATAAACCGGCAGGCGGGGCAGAGTTCATGGGGGAGATAGATCTGGTCGACCTCCTGAATCTCCTCATTGATGGCGTCCAAAATCTTTTGGCGCGGCTCCTTCGGAACCAGATTGAGCGGTTCTTCATGCATCGGACAGGGAATGATCTCCTGCTTGCCGAAGATGTGAAGTTTGTCTTCCAGATTGCCCCGAACCCAGCTGAAACTATACAAGGCCCCCTCGGGGGTCCGGGAATAACGCTCCAGGCCCTTTTTCATCAGCCGGACGATGGTCGACTTGGCCCCGCCGACCGGTCCGTGCAATAAGATGATCCGCTTTTCCGGGCCGTAACGCCGGGCGGCCGCCTGAAAGGTGTTGACCAATTTCATCAGGGGAAGATCGAGACCGAAGATGGCATCCTTGCCGCCTTCGAGGGGATCCTCAAAAAATTTGAAGTGGACGATCTTCTTTTTGTATTCGGTGTATTCGTCGTAGCCGTAGGAGGTGATCATGTCGAAGATCCGCTGGAAGGCCGAGCGGGCCACCTTCGGATTTTTTTCAACGATTTGGAGATAATCTTTAAAGGAACCTTCCCAGACCAAATCCTGATATTCTTTCGATTCCTGCCACTCGGCCAAATGGTCCAACAGCTTGCTCATCTCACCCCCTAATCGAATGGTACCACAGCGATTCCAAAGGCATCAAAGACAAAATTGAAGAAAAGGAATAACGCACTTCGTCACTCGAGTGGCTTTTGGGTCGCCTTTTCCTGCTCGGCGATCGAGGCGCGAATGAGATTCTTCAACAATTTAGAGCGGTTAGCCCGCCCCATCAGGGCCCGCGCGTCGTGATAGAGGGCCGGGTCCCGTAACAGCGCCCCAATCGTCCCTTTCCCCTCGCGCATGTCGGCGACGATCACCTCCATATCCTTAAGGATATTTTGGATGGCTTTGCGATTTTCGGGGTCGAGCGGGACCTTTTCCAGGGCCTCCCGGAACTTTTCCGCGGCGCTCGCAATCTCATCCATCATCTTTTTCCCCTTTTCGGCAATCGCCCCCAGGCCGCCGAGGCCCTCGGTTTTCAAAATATCGCCGTCGTCGAGCACCGGTTGCGAAGAACTTCCCCGCGTAATCAATATAAATTTATCCCCCAACAACCCCTGCGTTTGAATGCTGGCCTGGGAATCCTGCCGAATGTAGTTTTTAAAATCAGTGGAAATTTTTAAAACGACGTCGAGCCCCTTGGTCTTTTGGGAAAAACGGACCCCGTCCACGTAGCCGGCATTCAGACCCGACAGTTGGACCTGCGCCCCCTGCCTCAGGCCGCTCACCTCCTCAAAGGGGGCGACCAGGGTGTAGGTCCGGCCGAACAGGCTCCGTTCCC
>JACQMB010000143.1 GCA_016203765.1 Deltaproteobacteria bacterium | reverse complement strand
TCAAGGCGACTTTTGAAGAGGTCTCCTTTAGCGATGGATTGATTCATGTGGTTGATGCCAGCGACAGCGAGGTCTTCCGGCACATGGAAACGGTCGAACAGGTTTTGCTGGAATTGAATCTGAATCACAAACCGAACCTGACGGTTTTCAACAAGGTTGATCGCGGCATTTTCGGCCTGAACGGCCGCAAGGGGATTCCGGTTTCGGCTCTGACGGGAGAGGGGCTGGAAACATTGATTGATGAACTCGACCGCTTGTTGCGCGCCTCGTTAAAAAAGGTTCGCTTCTTCCTCCCCCACAACAGAGGCGACATCCTCACCCAGCTTTATTCTTTGGGGCATGTTTTGAAGGTTGAGCATGGCCCCAAGGGAATCGCGGTCGACTGCGAAATCGCCCAAAAATTCATCAACCGTTTCCAACCTTATCTTGCACAAAACGGCCATTCCCGCTAAGTACGGCGCTTAATGGACGCCTACGACCCCAAACAAATCGAACCCAAATGGCAGAAGTTTTGGGAGGACCGGGGCTTTTTCAAAGTCAAGGAAGATCCGTCCAAAAAGAAATACTACCTTTTGGAAATGCTCCCCTATCCTTCGGGGCGGATTCACATGGGCCATGTGCGCAATTACACCATCGGCGATGTCGCCTGCCGCTACCGTAAGATGCGCGGTTTTGATGTCCTCCACCCGATGGGCTGGGATGCCTTCGGCCTTCCGGCCGAGAACGCGGCGATCAAACAAAAGACCCACCCGGCCAAGTGGACCCATGAAAATATCGACACGATGCGCGCCCAGCTCCAATCGCTGGGCTTTAGCTATGACTGGGACCGGGAGGTGGCCACCTGCGATCCCGATTATTATCGCTGGGAGCAGTTGGTTTTTTTAAAGATGTTCGCAAAGGGCCTGGTCTACCGAAAGGCCTCGGCGGTCAATTGGTGCGCGGGGTGCGAGACCGTTTTGGCCAACGAGCAGGTGGTGGCCGGAAAATGCTGGCGCTGTGACACGCCGGTCACGCAAAAAAAACTGGAGCAGTGGTATTTTAAAATCACCGATTATACGGAAGAACTCTTAAACGACATCGACGACAAGCTCCAGGGCTGGCCCGAACGGGTCAAGGCCATGCAAAAAGAATGGATCGGTAAGTCGGAAGGTTGTGAAATCGATTTTGAAGTGGAAGTTTCCAAAGAAAAGATCCGCGTTTTTACCACCCGTCCCGATACCATTTTTGGCGTCACCTTTATGGCGCTGGCCTGCGAACACCCGCTCCTGTTGAAACTGGCCGAAAAGGGGGGGTGCAAAAGGGAGATCGAAAAATTTATCGCCAAGACGGCCAAGATCGAGCGAATGAAGCGGCTGGCCGGCGAATATGAAAAAGAGGGAGAATTAACCGGCGCCTATTGCCTTCATCCGGTCACGAAAGCGAGGCTTCCGATCTATGCCGCCAATTTTGTTTTGATGGATTACGGGACCGGCGCGATCATGGGAGTCCCCGGTCATGATGAGAGGGATTTTGAGTTTGCCAAAAAATACAATCTGCCGGTCAAAAAGTTGGAAGAGTTTGTTGAGGCAAAGGGATTGGGGAAAAAGACCGTTACCTTTCGCCTCAAAGACTGGCTGATTTCCAGACAGCGCTATTGGGGAACGCCGATTCCGGTGATCTATTGCAAAAAGTGCGGGATCGTTCCGGTTCCCGAAAAAGACCTGCCGGTGATTCTGCCCAAGGATGTCTCTTTTAGCGGAAAAGGGGGCTCCAGCCTTGCCAAGCATAAGGCCTTTGTGGAAACCAAGTGCCCCCAATGCAAAGCCGTCGCCCGCCGCGAGACCGACACGATGGATACCTTTGTGGAAAGCTCCTGGTATTTTCTGCGTTACATTTCGCCCAAATACAACCAAGGTCCGGTCGATCCAAAGGAGGCCGCCTATTGGATGCCGATCGATCAATACATCGGCGGCATTGAGCACGCGGTCGGTCATCTCATCTATTGCCGGTTTTTTACCAAAGTATTGCGCGATTTGGGATTTTTGAAACTCGATGAGCCGGTGAAGAACCTAATGACCCAAGGGATGGTTTGTCTGGGTGGGGCGGCGATGAGCAAGTCGCGCGGCAATATCGTCGATCCCGATCAGATCATCGAAAAATACGGAGCCGACACCGCCCGTTTGTTTATTTTGTTTGCCGCGCCGGTGGAAAAAGATTTGGAATGGAGTGACGAGGCGGTGGAGGGGATGTGGCGGTTTTTGGGGAGAGTTTGGAAGGGGACCGTGGACCGTGGACCATGGACCATGGACCAACAGAAAGAAGCATGGAAACACAAAACGATCAAACGGGTGACGGAGGATATTGAAAAATTTCACTTCAATACGGCGATCGCCGCCTTGATGGAATATCTCAATTCGGGGGAGATGGATGCCGAGACCATGGTGATTTTGCTTTCCCCCTTCGCCCCCCATATGGCCGAAGAGCTCTGGGCGATTTTGGGCCGCAAGGAGAGTGTGTTAAAACAACCTTGGCCGCAGTGGGATCCGAAATTTTTGGAAAACCAAACGATGCAGATTGTCGTGCAGGTGAACGGGAAACTGCGGGGGGATTTTGAGGTTGATGCGGGTGCGAGTGAGGAGGTCATTAAGCAAAAGGCCCAGGAACTCGAAAAAGTGAGGGCCCACACCGCCGGCAAACAAATTAAAAAAATTATTTATGTGCCCAAAAAGTTGGTAAACATTGTGGTGTGCTGAAAATGGATATTTTGACGCTCGACAAAGAACTCCGCGCCGGCAAGATCCGCCCCGCCTATCTGATCACCGGCGATGAGCGTCACCTGGCCCTGACGGCCAAACAGCATATTTTGAAAACCGTGTTCAGGGATTCATCGCCTGCCATCGATGCCTATGATGCCCAAAAAACCGCGATCGGCGCCCTGCTGGATGCCTACCGCACCCCCTCGATGTTCAACCCCTGGCGCTGTCTGGTGGTGGAGTCGGCCGAAAAATTCAACAAAGAGGATTGGGAACCCCTGATCCAAGTCCTTCAAGATCCGCCGCCGAAGGCGGTGTTGATTTTGATCGGCGCCTCGGTTCGGGCGACCACGACCAAAAAGTTTCCGGCCTCCGTCGCGGTGGTGGAGTGCAAAAAACTCTACTCCAACCAGGTGCCCGGCTGGCTCAACATGACCGCGAGGGATTTGGGGGTGCCGATCTCGCAGGAGGCGGCGCAGTTTTTGATCGATTGCGTCGGCACGGAGCTGGGAATCCTCTACCAAACATTAGAGCAGTTGAAACTTTATGTGGGAAACCGGCCGCTCATCCAGATGGAGGATGTGGAGACCGTGGCCGCCAAGACCGCCCAGAAAACCATTTTTGATCTGACCCGGGCGATCGGCGAGAAAAAACCACAAGGGGCAATTCGTCTGCTAAACAAAATGGAAGAGCAGGGAGAGGAACCGTTGCGCATTTTGGTCCTGATCGCTCGGCACCTGCGCATTTTGGCGCGGACCCAGGAGATTTTAACTCACGCCCAGGGAGGGGTCCCGCCCGATTTCGCCAAACAGATCGGGGTCCATCCCTTTTTTGCCAAAGAGTATTTGGGGCAGGCGAGGGGGTGGCCGGCGCGGGGGTGGGCGAAAAGTTTTTCCGCTTTGAACCGGTGCGATTTGCGTTTAAAGTCAAGCCGGAACAAGCCGTATGCGGTGATGGAAAAATTGATATGGGAGTTGTGTCATTGCGAACCCCGTTAGGGGTGAAGCAATCTAGAGAGCGTTGAACTGCCGATGCAAACGGGATTGGTATCGGGCGGCGGTGTTGCGATGGAGCATTCCCTGGGTGACCATTTTGGCAATGGTGGAGAGGGCCGGTTTGAGCAGGGTTTCGGCCTC
>JACQMB010000137.1 GCA_016203765.1 Deltaproteobacteria bacterium | reverse complement strand
GGAGCGGCCGGCCCCTTGGGTCTTTTCCACCTACTTTACCGAGGGATTTCCCTACATGATAACCAAGGTCCTCTCTTTTGTCTTTTTTACCGACGTGGGTGTCCGGGAGGCGTGGTTGGGGTTCTTGAATTTTTTGGGGATCCCCTGGAACCTCAAATTTTTCTGGGCCCCATTTGTGGATCTTGTGAGCACCAAACGGAGCTGGATGATCCAAATCCAGTTGTGGATCTCCATTTTTATGGCCCTTTTGGCCATTATGGCGGGACTTTATCACCGTGACTCCTCCAACACGGGTTTGACCGCCATGGCCTGTGTCTTTTGCGTCTTGGCCTTTTTGGGGGCCACCAATGACGTTACCATTGATGGTTACTACATGGAGGGGATCACCGACCAGCAGGCGCAGGCCGGTTACTCCGGGCTTCGCACCATGGCTTACCGGACGGCAGTGATCTACGCGCGCGTCGTGCTGGTAGGGTTGGCGGGGCTGGCCAACTGGTTTTGGGGTTTTGGGGTGGGGGCCCTCACCATGTTGGCCTTCACCCTCTTTCATAAATTTTTTCTTCCCTCTGTTGAAACTTCTCGATCCCAGGCGAAAACGATCACCCGTTTCGGCGAGGCCTTCCGCTCTTATCTCCGTCAAGAAAAGATCGGTTTGGTCCTGTGTTTTGTGGCGACGTACAAATTGGGGGATGAAATTCTGTTTGCCATGAACACCCCTTTTCTGATGCGGGAGCTTTTGGTTTCCAAAACGCAGTTGGCATGGCTTTCGGGGGTGGTGGGGGTCGTCTCCACCGTCGCGGGCGCCCTGTTGGCGGCCTGGTGGATCAAAAAGTTTACGCTCAAAAAAACGATTTGGCCGCTCACCCTGATGATGAACCTCAACATCTGGGCTTATGTGGGTCTTGCTTATTTCAAACCGCTGGCTACCGCCAAAGCCGGGATGGTCATTATTGCCGCGGTCCACGGCTATGAACAATGGGCGGCGGGACTGGGGGGGACCGTGTTGATGGTCTATCTGATGCGGCTTTGTCGGGCCGACTTCAAGGCGGCCCATTACGCGATCGGTTCCGCACTCATGTCTTTGGGCTCCACGTTTGTGGGGGGCTTTGGAGGTTTTTTCGTGGAGGCCTTCGGTTACACCCGTCTTTTTATCCTCGGTTTTTTGGCCTCGATCCCTTCCATGGCCCTTTTGTTTTGGATTCCCCTGCATGAAGCCAACAGACCTGAGGGGTAGAACGCATGCCGGCAAAAAAACTGATCGAGCAGATCGGCCAATTTTTCATGATCCGTTTTAGCGGGACCGAGCCTTCCTCCGAAGTGGAGCGGTTGATTAAGGAGAGGTTTGTCGGTGGCGTTATTTTGTTTGCTTCTAACCTCCCCCACATCCCTCGCGCCCACGAGATGATTTTACGCCTCCAATCCTTGGCCCCCTCGCTCCCCTTGTGCGTGGCGGTTGATCATGAAGGGGGGAGGGTCCACCGCCTGCCGAAGCCGGCCACCCGTTTTCCTCCGATGCGCCGGCTGGGAAAGCTGTATGAACGGCTCCCTTCCTCGTCGCTGGCCCTGGAGGTGGGGCGGGTGATGGGAAGGGAGTTGAAGGCATTGGGTTTTGACTTGAACTTCGCCCCGGTGGCCGATGTTGACGTGAACCCTTCCAATCCGGTGATCGGGGATCGTTCTCCATCCAGCAATGAGGAGGTAGTCTCGATTGTGACGGCCCAGTTGATCAAAGGGATGCAGGAAGAAGGGGTGGCGGCCTGCGCCAAGCACTTTCCCGGTCACGGGGACACGAACGAGGATTCGCATGAGGCTTTACCACAGCTTCCGCACAACATGAAACGCCTCCGGTCGTTGGAACTGGTTCCCTTTCAGGCCGCCATTCAACAGAAGGTGGCCGCCGTCATGCCGGCCCATGTGGTTTATGACGGGGTGGACAAAGGGATGCCGGCGACTTTCTCCGTCAAAATTTTGAGGGATATGTTGCGGACCGAGCTCGGGTTTGAAGGCCTGATTATCTCCGATGATTTGACGATGGGGGCGTTGAAAACTTTTGGCACATTGGGTGAGCGCTGTGCTAAAGCCTTTCTGGCCGGGTGCGATTGTTTATTGGCGTTGGGTTCGTTGCAAAACGTCGAAGCGGCGATGGATGATTTTGCAAAGGCCGTGGAGGCAGGGCTGATTCCATCGGCCCGGGTGGATCAAGCCTTTGAAAGGATTGCCCTTTTTAAGGAAAGATTCTGTGACGACGGTGGGGAGAAGAGACCTTCCCTCAAAACGGTTGGAGCCGCCGGACATAAAGATATCCTAAATAAAATCAAATACTTAACCTAGTATCCGCTACCTATCTTTTGGCAGGCAATTTGCATTGATTTTAACGGAGGCCCGTTTGGGCCTGTAAAGAGAGGTGTAGAGTCCCATGCCTGTAAAATTAGGAGACATAAGAGAAACCGGGTCGGCTGAAAAAGTCCATAAACAAAACAACGACCTTCGAGAAAAAAATAGGACTTTGGATGAGCGGGTTCGGCATGCCTTTGATGATTTTCGCGAAACCAAAGTTCCGCCGAAAAAAACGCCTGCCGGGAAGGACGGACCTTCCGAGCCGAGACGAACGAAGGGTCAGGCAACAGCGCCCAAACATTTGCCCAACGCAAGAGAGGCTGAACAGGCGAAACAGATTCCGCGGCAGGCCCAGGTCGCCCAAACTTCCGCGGAAAATAAAAAAGGCGTGGAACGGGGAGACAAGCTTCCCGCCTCCCATGTCTATCAACAGCCCTCCGATCCTTCCGCCGCCGCCAGAAAAAATATGCCGGAGGCCCAGCAGGCCTCCCGCTTTGTGGTGGAAACGCGCGGACCCAATCTGGCCCATCTTTTGAAATCAACACCCCCCACGCCGCCCAAAACGGAAGATGGCAAGGAACAAGCTAAAAGGGGACAGACGGAAATTGCAAACCAGGCAAAGGAAACGGTTGGACCCAAAGTTCAGGCCCCGGTCACCCCCGACGCCGGCGGCAGGCTGGCCGATGCCACCAAAAGTGAGGTGGGCAAAAAAAAGGAGGGAGAGAAAAAAGAGGGAACGGAACGGGGCGAAGGGAAGGGGGCCCTGGCGGCCACCCGATCGGGTTCGGCCGGCAGTGGAGGGCGGCTGGAGGCCGCGTCCAGTGGTGTGGCGAGTGGAAGCGGCGAACAGGTGTGGATTGGGGATTTGGAACCGCTGGGCTACACTGTAAATTT
>JACQMB010000142.1 GCA_016203765.1 Deltaproteobacteria bacterium | reverse complement strand
TTTTCGATGAGGCCGATCAGGGCATTGGTGAGTTCCGTCAAATTATGGGGCGGAATTTTTGTGGCCATCCCCACCGCGATCCCGTCCGAGCCGTTGAGCAAAAGATTGGGAATCTTGGAAGGGAGAACCACCGGCTCCACCGTGGAGCCGTCAAAGTTCGGAATAAAATCGACCGTCTCTCTGTCAATTTCCTCCAGCATCTCCTCGGCCAGCTTGGTTAAACGGGCTTCGGTATAACGGTATGCCGCCGCGTTGTCACCGTCGATGCTACCAAAATTTCCCTGTCCGTCGATCAGGGGATAGCGCATGTTCCATGCCTGGGCCATGCGGACCAGGGTGTCGTAGACCGCCTGGTCGCCGTGGGGGTGGTATTTTTTTAAAACCTCGCCCACCACACCGGCGCACTTGGAATAGCGCTTGTTGGAAAGGATCCCTTCCCGAAACATTGCATACAGTATGCGGCGGTGGGCCGGTTTCAGGCCGTCACGGATGTCGGGAATGGCCCTGCCGATGATCACGCTCATGGCGTAATCGAGGTAGGAACCCTTCATTTCGTCTTCTATGTTGGTTGAAATCAGCTCGGCGGAGGTCACCATCGCCGGGGCATTATGCAAATTGCATGCCACAAAGTCAACCCCGCCTTTTAATGAAGGGGGAGTTGATCTTGAGCGAAGGCGAAGGGTCCAATTACCTGCTCAACTGATTTTCCTCAGGCCGGTCCGATCTTAGCCCCAAAAAATGTGAGTTTATGGTTGACGGCCCCGGGAGATTTAGTCTAGATTCGCATTTGCCAAAATTCTAATTCAGAAAGGGGGTGAGTCAAATGACCAAAGCAGAATTGGTTTCCAACGTAGCAAAGGATTGCCGTTGCTCCAAGGCCCTGGCCGAAAAAACCGTCAACGCGACCACAAACCAAATTGCGAAATGCCTGCGCAAGAACGACAAGATTACGTTGACCGGCTTCGGCACATTCTACCCGGCCAAACGGAAGGGAAGAATCGGCCGCAATCCGCAAACCGGCGCCCAGATCAACATTCAACCGCGCCGCGTCCCGCGTTTCAAAGCGGGCAAACAACTGAAAGACTGGGTAAAGTAGTCCGGTCCTTCAAGGAGAAGGCTAAAAAAAGCCCCGACCCGCCTCAAGCGGACCGGGGTTTTTTGCTTTCAGGGTGCCAGGATTTTCTTTTGCCAACCCCCCTTTTTCTTTTCAAACAACTCCCGCTTGTTGAGGCGGGTGGGGTTGTGGTGGAGGAATTCGATCAGGGTTGGAACAAGAACAAAACCGACATAGTTGGGGGCCAAGGGGATTTTTCTTTTCTTTTTCCATTCTTTTTGCAACGCCCCCACCTTTTCCAGCAAATAGTTATAGGAAGGAATGGGAGACGATTGCTTGAGGCCCAATTGGTATAGAATTTGGGCCTCCCGGGGACGCCTTTTCCAAAGTTTTTGAACCGTCTTTTTCGGCATCGATTTGATTTTACCCGCGACTCGAACCTGCAGTGTCAGTTTGGGCCAAACAATACAACCTTCAACGGTCTTGAAATGTTTAAACTGCCAAACCTTGGGGCCGGTTCTGTTGGTGACAAAGCCGATGCCGCCTGGGCCCAGGGTTTTGATCAGGACGGTCCGGACATGCGGTCTTTTGCGGCCGTCGACGGAGGCCAATAAAAAATAGTCGGCGGTGTCGTCTTTCTTTCCGTGGGCCGACAACCAAAGTTTTCTTAATGAAGAAACCGGGTTTTTCATAAATGAAACAGAGTTTTCGTGTTATTTAGAATTATTCCGCTTACTTTTTCCACCGGCCCGCTCCGAATCTCCGCGATCTTTTCACCCACAAATTTCACAAAGGCCGGCTCGTTTCTTTCTCCCCGATGAGGAACCGGCGCCAGATAGGGAGCATCGGTCTCAATTAAAATTCTTTCAAGGGGAATTTTATGGACAACCTCCACCAAACTTTCAGCCTTTTTAAAAGTGACAATGCCGGAAACCGAAATATAAAACCCCAAATCGAGGGCCTGTTTGGCCTCCTTCCAGCCACCGCTGAAACAATGAAAGACCCCGCCCCGTTCGGGAGGTCCCCCCTCCTTTAAAACGGCCAGCGTATCTTGCCAAGCCTCCCGGCTGTGAATGACGAGGGGCAAATTCAATTCTCCGGCCAGGGCAATCTGTTCGGCAAAGCGTTCTTGTTGGGCCTTACGCGGGGAATGGTCATAGTGATAGTCGAGGCCGGTTTCCCCAATGGCCACGACTTTGGACTGTGAAGCCAAATTTTTCAAATCGCCGGTTTGGGCGGCATCGTGGGGGTGAATCCCCACGGCGGCCCAAAGGTTTGGGTGTTGGGCGGCCAGATCGATCGCTTTTGGATTCCCCTCCACCCCCTCGCCGGCACCGATCACGATCATCCCGGCCACCCCGGCCTCTTTAGCCCGAGCCAAAACCTGCGGCAGATCTTCCCTGAATTTTTCCCAGGCCAGATGGCAGTGACTATCGATCCACATTTTGAAAGGCCTTCAGCATTTTTTCGAAGGCGTCGGCGAAGGGTTTTTCCTTTTTGTTTTTGGCGAAGGCCAGGGCCTTGCTGACAAACTGACAGCAGATGTTTTCACCCCAGTCATTGCGCAACAGGGCCTCCACCAGATGAAAATCGATGTTTTTGGCCGTAATGAAACCCTCAAAATCCTCCACGATCGACTTCTCCAGCGCCTCAATCGCCTCCTGTTTCTTCTTTCGTTTAATTTGCGCCAGGCCGATGGTGGTGAAGGCCTGATGGACAAAGACCGGGTTGGCCGGCAGGATTTTTAAAACCCTTTTGGCGCGCCGGATCGCCTGATCATACTGGGCGAATTGCTCGATCAAAAGCCGGGCCACGATAATTTTCAAGGCCGGGTCGTCGGGGATCAGTTTTTCGGCCCGTTCGTAGTGCCGCCAGGCCTCCTTGTAATCTTTTTTCATTTTATGCAAAACACCGAGGGCGGAATGATAAAGGGCGGCGGCCGTTTTGTCTTCGGTCTTGGCCAGGCTGGAGGCCAAGAGTCTTTCCGCCTCATCCAGCCGTTTGCCTTTCATGAGAGAGAAGGCCTGGTAGCAGACCTCGCTGGGGCTGATGGGGAGTTCCTGTTTTTTATTTGGGTCTATCATACTCCGCAAATACTCCGGATTTGCTTCGCGGCCCAGCAAAGCTGGACCTTGACAATCATTCTTTCAAGATACCCAGCATCTCCTCGTGAATCATACCATTGCTCGCCAGAATTTCATCTCCAAAAATATCCAAGGGGCCGCCGTTAAAAGAAGAAACCCGGCCGCCCGCCTCTTCCACGATCAGACTCGCCGCCGCGATATCCCACGGCCTCAAAAAAAGCTCCCAAAAGCCGTCATAGCGGCCGCAGGCGGTGTAACACAAGTCGGTGGAGGCGACCCCGTCACGGCGCAAGGCGTGGCATTTTTTAATAAACCGGCTGAAGTGATTCATGTTGTTTCGATCCACATCGGCCACATTGTAGGCAAAACCGGTGGCGATCATGGAGGAATAAACGTCTTTGGTTTTGGAAGGGCGGATCGGCTTGTCGTTCAACAGGGCCCCACCCCCCTTTTCGGCCACAAAAAGTTCATCCCGGTTCGGTTCATAGACCACGCCCACGACCGGTCGGCCTTTGTTGAGAAGGGCAATCGAAACCGAAAACAAGGGATAGCGATGGGAATAATTGACCGTCCCGTCGAGGGGATCGATGATCCAGAGCCACTCGGAGCTTTTGTCAATGTCGGTTCCTTCCTCGGCCAGGATGTCGTGGCTTGGAAACCGGTCCCGCAAAAAATCGACGATCAGTTTTTCGCAGGCCTTGTCGACTTCGGTGACGATGTTGAATTTGCCTTTGTACTCGATGGTGCGGGTTTGTTTGAGCTTTTCAATCTGAAGCTGCCCCGCCTCTTTGGCAATCTCAATGGCGGGTTGTGTGTAATCTCTCACAAAAAAAATCTATCACAGGGTTCTGGCAAGGGTCAATACAACAACCTGCTTCGCCCCGGCTCGTTTCAATACCTTGGCGCACTCATTGACGGTGGCGCCGGTGGTCAGGACGTCGTCGATCAGCAATAGTCTCTTCCCCGCAATGGCTTTTTGTTTTTTTGGGGAAAGCGCGAACGCTCCCTTTACATTTTGCAATCTCGCCTCCCGATTCTGTTTGGTCTGCGGCCGGGTATGTTTTTTCTTGCTCAACACCGGCCAAAAAGGTTTTTGAATCTTGGCGGCCAGGGCGAAGGCCAAAATCGCGGCGGGGTTGAAACCCCTGCGCAGGCGGCGCCAGAAATGCAAGGGGACCGGCGTGACGGCGTCGACGGAGTGCCAGTCGAGGGGGGCCCGGGCGAGCAGTGAGGCGAAAACCCTTCCCACATGAAACTGGCGAAAAAATTTAAAACTTCCAATCCAGTCGTGGACTTTTCCCTCGTAGGCCAGGACTGAATGGGCGGCATCAAAATAAACTTTTTTGAGCGCCGGGGCGGCCGCCGCCGTTTTTAAAAAATTTAATTGGCTTTGGCAATTGGAACAGATCTCGACCGGCTCGCCGTCCAGCCAAGTCTCACAGCCGATACAGCGATGGGGGAAAATCAGTCGGAACATAGGGACCGACCGGTCATCTCTTTCGGTTTGGGAATGCCCAGCAATTGCAACAGGGTCGGGGCGATGTCGCACAGCTTTCCTCCGGAACGGAGTTTTTTGCCTTTCATGCCGGGCCCAAATAAAACCAGCGGCACGGGATTCAAGGTATGCGCCGTTTGCGCCCCCTCGGCGTTGCCGTGATCGGAGGTGACAATGGCCTGACCGCCGAGGCTTTCGAGTTTGGCCAAAATTTTTCCCAAACAACGATCGGCCGTTTCCACCGCCTTGATCGTGGCGGCCACATCCCCGCTGTGGCCTACCATGTCCGGATTGGCGAGGTTCATGATCACCACATCATATTTTTTCGAATCGAGCCTCCGGAGGACCTCCTCGGTCACCTCCAAGGCGCTCATCTCCGGTTTTAAATCGTAGGTCGCCACGTCGCGCGGGCTGGGGATCAGTTTTCTCTCCTCTCCTGGAAACTCCGCCTCCTGCCCGCCGTTGAAAAAATAGGTGACGTGCGCGTATTTTTCGGTCTCGGCGATCCGAAACTGCTTGAGGCCGGCGTCGCTGATTACTTTGCCCAAAACATTGTCCAGATTTTGCGGCGGAAAGATCGGCAGATAGGGATAATTTTTATCATATCGGGTCATCGTAATGTAGGAGGAAAGCTTGGGCGCCTCTTTGCCATGCAGGGCCTCCGTGATCTGCCGCGCCCGGTCGGCGCGGAAATTAAAAAAGCAGATCCCATCGCCCTCCCGGACCGGGCGATTGTTCACCACAAAAGGCAAAACAAATTCATCGGTGATCCCTTTGGCATAGGAAGCCTCAATCCCCTCCAGGGCGGAGGCAAATTTTTTCCCCTCCCCGGAGACCATTGCCTGATAAGCCAGTTCGGTTCGCTCCCATCTTTTGTCCCGGTCCATCGCATAGTAGCGCCCCATCACCGTGGCGATGGGGGCCTTTCCCAATTTCGCCAAATATCCTTTGCCGGCGTTGGGAGGCGTGTCCCGGCCATCCATAAAACAGTGGATAAAAACCTCGGAAACATTTTGCTGTCGGGCAAATTCCAGCAGGGCCAAAAGATGATCGAGGTGGGAGTGGACCCCTCCGTCGGAGAGAAGCCCCATCAGATGCCAAACCCCGCCCGCCTTTTTGATTTTTTGCACGGCCTCTGACAAAACCCTGTTTTTGAAAAAATTTTTATCCCGGATCGCGGCGTTAATCCGCGTCAAATCCTGATAAACAACTCGGCCGGCGCCGATGTTCATGTGGCCCACCTCCGAGTTGCCGATGGTTTTTTCGGGCAAACCGACCGCTGGCGCGCTGGCCTCCAGCCGGCAGGAGGGGTATTCCTTGGTCAGGCGATTCCAGGTCGGCGTTTTCGCCTGTGTGATCGCGTTTTCTTTTGACGGCGGGGCGATCCCCCAGCCGTCAAGAATGACGAGTAATAACGGCATCGCTCCAAAGTTTCTCTAAATTATAATAATCACGCGTCTCATGATAAAAAATATGGGCGACCACATCGCCGAAATCGAGCAGGACCCACCAGCCCTTCTTATACCCTTCCATCCCCAGGGGATAGCGGCTGTTGGCGTTCAATTTTTTTTGTTTGTTGTCGGCGATGGAGCGCACCTGGGTGTCGGAGCGGCCCGAACAGATCACAAAATAGTCGGTAAAGCTGGTCAATTTGGAGAGGTCCAAAACAACCAAATCAAGGGCCTTGGTGTCTTGGGCGGCTTCGACAACAAGTGTGGCCAGCTTTTTGGGCGTCAAGGCGCCTCCTTCCATAGCAATTTCCCGACTTGAGTCAACAAACTTTGCAGTCCTTCGTGTTTGACGGCGGAAATGAAAAAAACCTTTTTCCCTTCGGCCAGGAATTTTTTCTCGGCCGCCCCTCGTTTGGAACGGGCTTCCGGCAGATCCATTTTGGTCAGGACAATCAGCTCCGGTTTTTGCAGCAACTCCGGCGAATAGGCCGCCAGCTCCCCGCGCAGCAATTGATAACTGTGACAAGGATCGGGCTGGGCCGGGTCGGTAAGATCGATCAGGTGCAACAACACGCGGGTCCGTTCGATGTGTTTTAAAAACTGCACCCCCATCCCCTTTCCGTCATGGGCCCCCTCGATCAGGCCCGGAATATCGGCGGCCACAAAACTTCTTTCCTCTCCAATACGAACCACCCCCAGGTGCGGAATTTTGGTGGTGAAAGGATAATCAGCGATCTTCGGTCTGGCCTTGGAGATGACCGAAATCAGCGTCGACTTGCCGGCGTTGGGAAGACCGAGCAGGCCCACGTCGGCCAGCAGTTTTAATTCCAGTAAAATTTTTTTTATTTCCCCCTTTTGTCCCTCCTGCGCGGTGCGGGGGGACTGCCGGGTGGAGGTGGCATAGTGGGTATTGCCGTGTCCCCCTCTTCCCCCGCGGGCGGCGACAAAAGTCTGGCCTTCACGGGTAAAATCGAACAGGACTTCTTGGCTTTCGGCAGACCGCACGAGGGTGCCGACCGGCACCACAATAAGGCAGTCCGCCCCCCTTTTTCCAAACTGATTTTTGCCGCGGCCGTGTTCGCCCCGGCCGGCTTGATACCGTCTCTGCATTTTAAGATCGAGGAGGGTGGTGAGACCCGATTCGGCTTTAACAGTGCAATCGCCGCCGTCGCCGCCGTCACCGCCGTCGGGACCGCCGCGCGGGACACGCTTTTCCCGGCGAAAGCTGACACAACCGTTGCCGCCGTCCCCGGCCTTTAATTCAAGAGTCGCTTCGTCGACAAATTTCAAGAGGTTTTAATGGGTTGAATGCTGACTTGTTTGCGGGTCTTTCCCAACCGTTCAAAAGAGACAATGCCGTCGATCAAGGCAAACAGGGTCCAATCCTTGCCGGCACGAACATTTTGGCCCGGATGAATCTTGGTGCCGCACTGGCGAACCAGGATATTGCCGGCCTTGACGAACTGGCCGCCAAAACGCTTCACCCCCCGGCGCTGGCCCTGGGAATCTCTGCCGTTTTTAGTGGAACCGCCCGCTTTTTTGTGTGCCATAAGAACCTCGGACTACGGACCACGGACCACGGACCCGAACATTATACAATAATTTTTTTAATCTTCAATAGCGTGTAGGCTTGGCGATGACCCTGTTTTTTGTGATAGCCTTTGCGCTTTTTCTTTTTGAAGACAACGACTTTATCGCCCCGCCCCTGTTCCAAAATCTCGGTTTCTATCTTCGCCCCCTTGAGGGTGGGGGTTCCCACTTGAAGAGTGCCATTACCACCAATCAATAAAACGTCACTGAGTGTTTTTTTGGAGCCGGCCGCCCCTTCCAGTTTCTCGACGACAACCTTGTCCCCCTCAGCCACCTTGTATTGTTTTCCACCGGTTTGAATGACCGCGTACATGGCGGATGGTGGTAACGGATTTTTTCCGGATTGGCAAGCAACTTCTGGACGAGATCTGCCGATAATAATAGTAGGAGGCCGAAGAGATGTCCAAAAAACTTAACCTATTGATTTTATTGTTCTTTTTGTTTTCTTCGGTCCCCGCGCGCCCCCAGGGGGCTGAACGACAGACCCCCAAAACCGTGTCCAACCTGGAAACACCATCCGCCTACAAAAAACTGACCGCCGAAGAGTTCGAATGGCTCCTCAAAACCAAGGGCCACCTCAATGGGCTTCAAGTCGTCCCCATCCTCAACAAAGATCATCTCCAGTTCGACCTCGGCCCCGGCCAGTTTCAAATGACGATCCCGTTTCGCTAAGGCGTGTCGCCCACGACTTGGGAATCAAAGAATTTTAAATTCGCTCGATAGTTTGTCTTTGCTGGCTTCCGCGCGCGTCTCGATCAGGACACAGGTCCGCGGCGGGGAGGTCCCCGCCGCGGCCTTTCCGCTCGTCCCGCCCATTGATTATAACCCCCCACAGGATGGGCGGGACTCCGCGAAGTCCTGCTC
>JACQMB010000136.1 GCA_016203765.1 Deltaproteobacteria bacterium | reverse complement strand
CTGTTTTTACGGGATCAACACCCCCACCCGGAAGGAGTTGATTGCCGCGCACCAGAGCGTGGAAGAGATTCGACGGTTTGTCACGGCCGACAGTCTCGGTTATTTGAGTTTTGAGGCCCTGCGCTGGTTCAAAAAAAGGGATGGCCAGGAGGAATTTTGCGACGCCTGTTTTACAGGGAATTATACGGTCGCTTTGACCGACAACCCGGAAATTCAGGCGATGGCGAGACAAAAATAATGGAAAGCAAACTCTTCGCCATCTTTGTTTTTTATCCGCTCCTGTTGTTTTGTCTTTCGTTTCATGAATCGGCCCACGCCTGGGTGGCCCACAAAAGGGGGGATGACACCGCCAAACTTTTGGGGCGCATTTCGCTGAATCCGATTGTCCACATGGATATGATCGGCACCCTCTTTTTGCCGATCATGGCCCTGCTGACCGGGGCGGCCCTGATCGGCTGGGGAAAGCCGGTGCCGGTCGATCCGAGAAATTTTAGGGATCCGCGCAAAGACAGCCTGTGGGTGGCGGCGGCGGGTCCCATCAGCAACATTTTGTTGGCGGTGGCCTTTGCGGCTGGCATGAGGCTTGCCTGGACCTGGCTTCCGATCTCCGTCCTCAAAATTTTACACACAGGGATGATTTTGAATCTGGTCCTGGCCTTTTTTAACCTGATCCCGGCCTTTCCGCTGGACGGCGGCACTGTGTTGCGCGGCCTTTTGCCCGCCTCCCTCGTTCCCGCCTACGACCGCTTCGCCCAGTACAGTATTATTTTGTTGCTTGTCTTGTTTGTCACCGGTTTGTTGCGTTACGTGTTGATTCCTGTTAGCTTGGCCGCCAACATTTTATTGCCATGAAAGAACGCGTCTTGGCCGGCATCCGGCCCACCGGAAAATTGCATTGGGGAAACTATTTTGGGGCTTTGCAAAACTGGGTTCAGCTCCAGAATCAGTACGAGTGTTTCTTTTTTATCGCCGACTGGCACAGCCTGACCAGCGAATACGACAACCCGGCGACGATCAAAAAATGGACGATGGAGGTGTTGAAAGACATCCTCGCCGCGGGCGTCGACCCCAAAAAATGCACCCTCTTTATTCAATCCCAGGTCCCCCAACACGCCGAGCTCCATCTCTTGCTTTCGATGTACGCACCCATCGGCTGGCTGGAACGGGTGCCAACCTACAAAGAGATGAAACAGGAACTCGCCGACAAGGATCTGAGCAACTATGGTTTTCTGGGCTATCCGGTTTTGCAGTCGGCCGATATTTTATTGTACCGGGCAAGCAAAGTGCCCGTGGGGGAAGACCAGGTTTCCCATCTGGAATTGACCCGCGAGCTGATCCGGCGTTTTCATCATCTGACCGGCCGCGAGGTTTTTGTGGAACCCCAGCCGCTGTTGACCAAAACACCGCGCGTCCCCGGCATGGACCGGCGCAAGATGAGCAAAAGTTTCAACAATGCCATCTGGCTGGACGACCCTCCCGAAGAAATTAACGCGAAGGCTCTGCAAACCTTGACCGACCCGGCGCGCACCCATCGTTCCATTCCCGGCAATCCGGACGTTTGCACCGTCTATGATTATCATCAGTTGGTCAGCGATGAAAAAACGCTGAAATGGTCCGACGACGGCTGTCGGACCGCCGGCATCGGCTGTGTGGAGTGCAAACAGGCGATGGCCAAAAACGCCGTGGCTTATTTTAAGGAGTTTCGAGAGCGGAAAGCCAAACTCAAAAACGACGCGCAACTTTTTAAAACAATTGCCGAAGGAGCTAATAGGGCGCAAAGGACGGCGGCGGAGACGCTGGGCAAAGTCAAAGAGGCGTTGGGCTTGAACTATGCAAACTGAAACCTACAAAGTTAATTTAAACCAATTCGAGGGGCCGCTCGACCTTTTGCTCTACCTTGTCCGCAAAAACGACCTCAACATCTATGAGATTCCTATCTCCTTTATCACGGAGGAGTATTTGCAATATTTGGGTCAAATGCGGGAACTGAATATTGATGTCGCCGGCGATTTTTTGCAGATGGCCGCCGAGTTGATGCTGTTCAAGTCGCGCATGCTCTTGCCGCAGGAGGGGGAAGGGGAGGAGGAGGAAGGCCCGGACCCGCAGGCCGAACTGGCCCGCAGGCTCCTTCTCTATCAGCGTTTCAAGACGGCCGCGTCACTTTTAACCCGACGCTGGATGCTGGGGCGTGAGATTTTCAAAAGGGGTCAGCAGAAAATCACCGACGGGGAGGAAAAAGAGGTCCCGATCCAGGGGGAGGTCTATCAACTGATGCAGGCCTTTTCCAAGGTCCTGGCCCGCCTCCCCAAGGACGTCTATCACGAAGTAGCCCGCGACCGGATCAGCATTTCGGACCGGATTTATCAAATGATCGAGACCCTTTCGACAAAAAAAGCGTTGACTTTGGAGGAGCTTTTGCCCGATCCTCTCACCCGCTACGACGTGGTCATTACCTTTTTGGCCCTGCTGGAGATGACGCGGCTCAGGATGATCCGGGTCCATCAGGAGGAAAACTTTGGAAAGATGCTGATCCGCTGGGCCATGGAAACCCTGACGGGAGAGGAGAGTAAAAAACTGGTGAAAGAGGTTTTTTGAGATGGAAACGAGAGAGCTTAAACCGATTTTGGAATCGCTGATCTTCGCCGCTGAAGAGCCGGTTGGCTTGGCGGCCCTGTCCGGCATTTTGGAAGACCAGGGGGTGGGCAAAAACGAAATCCACTCCGCCCTGACCGAGCTGATGAGCGATTATAATGATAACGAGACCAAGGGGCTGATGTTGCGCGAGGTGGGGGACGCCTGGCAATTTGTGACCAAACCCGTTGCGGCCTCTTTTGTGGAAAAGCTCAATGTTTCCAAACCAAAAACCTTGTCGCAGGCCGCCTTGGAGACCATCTCGATTATCGCCTACCGCCAGCCGGTGGTCCGCTCCGAGATCGAACAGATTCGCGGGGTCGATTCCGGCGGGGTTTTAAAGACCCTGTTGGAGCGGGGTTATATCAAAATCGTCG
>JACQMB010000135.1 GCA_016203765.1 Deltaproteobacteria bacterium | reverse complement strand
TCTCGGAGCTCTCCCAGGAAATGGGGGTCAAGTCCTCCGAGCTTATTAAAAAGCTGATGAACCTCGGGTTGATGGCCACCGCCAATCAGAGCATCGACACCGATACCGCGACACTGATCGCCACCGACTACGGTTATGAAGTTCAGCATACCGCTTTCAAGGAGGAGGAAGTTTTAAAGACCCCCCCCAAGGAAGAATCGAAGGAAGGCTGGCGGCCGCGCGCCCCGGTGGTCACCGTGATGGGGCACGTCGATCACGGCAAAACTTCCATCTTGGATAAAATTCGCAAGACCAAAGTCGCGGAGGGAGAGGCCGGCGGCATCACCCAGCATATCGGCGCCTACGAAGTCCATTTGGAAAAAGGAAACATCACTTTTATCGACACCCCCGGCCATCAGGCCTTTACCCGGATGCGGGCCCGCGGGGCCAGGGTGACCGACATTGTGGTCCTGGTGGTCGCCGCCGATGACGGAATCATGCCGCAGACCGTGGAGGCGATCGATCACGCCAAGGCGGCCGGCGTTCCCATTGTGGTGGCGATCAACAAGATCGACAAACCGCAGGCCGATTCCGAAAAGGTAAAACGGGGTTTGAGCGAACACGGGCTGGTTTCGGAAGATTGGGGAGGCGATGTGATCTGTGTACAGACCTCCGCCAAATCGGGTCAGGGTTTGGATCAACTCCTGGAGATGATTTTACTGACCGCCCAGATGCAGGAGCTGAAGGCCCCCTTTGAGGGGCCGGGCCATGGCGTTTTGATCGAGACCAGAATGGAAAAGGGACGGGGGGCGGAGGCAACCCTCCTGGTTCAAAGAGGCATCGTATCGGTGGGCGATTATGTGGTGGCCGGTCTTCATTATGGAAAGGTCCGGGCCATGACGGCCGCCGGCGGCGGCGCCGTGGCAAAGGCCCACCCCTCCCAGGCGGTGGGCTTGTTGGGCCTGCAAGGAGTCCCCGAGGCCGGTGATGAACTCTTTGTGGTGGCGGACGAAAAAGATGCCAAACAAATTGCCCAGGAACGCCAGGCCAAGCAACGAAAGGCGGGGCTGGCCACTACCGCCAAGCTTTCTTTGGAGGCCTTGCAGGAGCAAATTTCCAAGGGGGAGGTGCATGAACTGCCTTTGGTGATCAAGGCCGATGTGGCCGGGTCCAAGGAGGCGCTGGCGGAAGCCTTAAACAAACTGAGCACCGAAAAAGTCAGCGTCAAAATCATCCACAGCGGCACCGGCGGGATTACCGAAAGTGACGTCACCCTGGCCCAGGCTTCCAAGGCGGTGATTGTCGGTTTCAACGTGGTCCCCGAGGGGAAGGCCCGTGCCCTGGCCGAACAGGAGGGGATCGATATCCGTTTCCACTCCATCATTTATGAAGTCCTGGACGACATTCAAAAGGCGATGACCGGTCTCCTCAAGCCCGCAATCAGGGAAAAGTTTTTGGGCCGGGCCGAGATCAAGCAGGTTTTCAAGGTCTCCAAAGTCGGAAACATCGCCGGCTGTCAGGTTTCCGACGGGACCATCCGCCGCAACGCCCCGGTGCGCCTGGTGCGCGATGGGGCCATTGTTTATGAAGGAAAGATTTCTTCCTTGAAACGCTTCAAAGACGACGCCCGCGAGGCGACCACCGGGATGGAGTGCGGCATCGGCATCGAAAAATTCAATGACATTAAAGAAGGGGATGTCATTGAGTGTTTTGTGAAAGAGGAAGTGGCCCAAACCCTGTGACAAAAAAATCATCCATTTTTGAAAAGTCCCGAAGCTTTCTCATTGTCAGCCACTACCACCCCGACGGCGACGCGATCGGGGCCTCGCTGGCCCTGAGTTTGGGGCTGAAAAAATTGGGAAAGAAAGTCACGGTTTACAACCGGGATGCCGTTCCCTTTAATCTCGGTTTTTTGCCGGCCATTGGGGAAGTCACCCAAACGCTTCCCAAAGAAAAACTTGACTGCGCCGTGATGGTCGACTGCGCCCAGCCCAAACGGGTGAGCGATGACTTTGCCAAGGCCGTCGAGGCAAAGCAATTTGGAACTTTGGTTTGCATCGACCATCATCTCTTGGATCATAAAGTCGGGGATATCGACTGGATTGAGCCCGATGCCGCCTCCACCGGGTCGGTCGTCTGGCATATTTTGGGCGAAATGGGGATACAAAAAGATGCCGATATCGCCAATTTGATTTTTTGCACCCTGACCGTTGATACCGGCTCCTTTCGTTATTCGAATACCACCGACAAGGTCTTTGCCCTGGCGGCCGAATTGGTCCGGGCCGGCGCTGATCCCTGGTTTGTGGCCGGCCATATGGAAGAAAACAATCCGGTGGAGCGCTACCGTTTGCTGGCGGAATGTTTGGCCTCCCTGGAGGTGAAGGGTCCCTATGCCTCGATGGAGGTGACCCAAAGGATGCTGAAAGCCGCGGGGGCCGCCGCGGATCTCTCGGAGGAATTTGCCGGCATCCCCCGTTCGATCGCGGGGGTGGAGGTGGCGGCGTTGTTCCGGGAGACCGGGGACGGTAAAATCAAAATTTCGCTACGCTCCAAGGATAGAATCGATGTTTCCAAAATCGCCAAACAATTTGCCGGCGGCGGCCACGAACACGCGGCCGGTTGCAACCTGAAATGCTCCCTCGCGGAGGCCAAAAAGCAGATCGAGACGGCAGTCGCTTTGTCATTGCGGGGAAGGGGTCAAGTCTCAGGTTGACATAAACTTAACGGTAAATTTCTCTGCGGTGGCCGGCGCGTAAGATGACAATTTGGCCGCCAACGATGTCAAAGATAATGCGGTAGTCACCCACCCGGAAACGATGGTTTCCCAACTTCGGATCGTGGATTCTTTTGGCGAATTTTAACGGGTCGTTTGCAAAATCCGGCAGTTTTTTGCCAAGCCTTTTTCTGACAATACGGTCCGGCTTGGCAATGTCTTGGGCCGCCCGTTTGGTGTAAACCAGCTGATAGGCAGGCATTACAACTTTCCAAAGACCTGGGTGTGACTCAATGTCTGTCCTTGCCTATATTGTTTTCTGGCTTCACGGATGCTTTGAACATATTCCTTGGCATGCGCCGCCAAAAGGTCCTCAAAAAAATCGATGTCGACAACGGCGGAAACAAGTTCCTTGTTGCGGGCCACCAACAAAAATTTCTCACCCTCGCCCACCTCATCCAGGGTATCCGCCAGGTGATTTCTTAACACGCTGGCCGAGACGATTTTAGCCATACAACCTCCTTGTCATTTTTAATATTACATACTTATTGTACAATCACAAGTCTTATTTTGTAAGCGGTCTTCGGTTGACCAAAGCCTTTAAAATCTGAATAGATAACCACGATGAACGGTATTCTGGTGGTCGACAAACCGAAGGGACCCACTTCGCACGACATCTGCCAATATTTTAAGCGAACCCTGCCGGTCAAGAAAGTCGGGCATGCGGGGACGCTGGACCCGATGGCGACCGGCGTGCTGGTGATTCTTTTGGATGGGGCGACCAAACTCCAATCCGTTTTTTTGGGGAAAGACAAGGAATACGAATTTACCATGAAGTTAGGGGAGACGACCGACACGTATGATGCCGAAGGGAAATTGCTGGAACAAAAGCCGGTGCCGGATGATTATGAAAGGAAATTAAAAGAACTTTTGCCGCAATTCAGCGGCGAAATCCTGCAGACGCCCCCGGCCTTTTCGGCGATCAAAAAGAATGGGAAACCTCTGTACAAATTAGCAAGAGAGGGAAGAGTAGTTCAACCTGAACCCCGAAAAATTCAAATTCGTTTATTGGAAATTCTTAAAACCGATTTGCCGGAGGCAACCCTCCGTTGCCGCTGTTCCTCGGGGACCTACATCCGCTCCCTGGCCCACGACCTGGGGCAAAGGCTCGGTTGCGGCGCCCACGTGACCGCCCTGCGCCGCTTGGCCTCCGAACCTTTTACGATTGAGGAGGCCCTTCCGGTGGATTGGCCTTCCGGACCAGGGTCAGCAGGAAATCAAGCAAGACGCGCGTAGCAATTTCCCCCTCGGCCACGATCGCCTCCCTTAACTTTTCGATCTCCTCTTCCTCTTTGATCGTCAGCAGACGCCCGATCTTTTCACTCACCCGCTTCCATTCGGGGGAGAGGCGCGCATGGACCTGTTTGATGGGGGGATGTTTTTTTTCCTGTTGTCGCATTACATCGTCAACCGAGTTGACAAATTCCTTCATGCCGAATGGCCGTTTCTTACCGCCCGTTTTTTTCTTTTTACTCACCGCATCTCCTTGACGATGGCCGTCAACTGTTCCTTCGTGTTCAGCTTCGGGTCATCCAATACCATCTCCACCAATTGTTTCAATATCTTTCCCAATGGCGGCCCCTCCGGCACTCCCAGGGCCATCAGGTCGTGCCCGTTGAGGGCCAAATCCTTGGGACCAAAAGGCGGTTTTTGCGCCAAAATCTCCTGGACCCGGGCGCGCATTTTCAAAACCCCCTGGATGGAGCGGGGGTGTTTGCCGCCGCGATTGTCGGCCAGGCGCAGATCCAGGAGTTTGAAAATCAGGTCCGGCCCGACTTTTTGGATAAATCGCCGGACCGCCTTGTCGGTAAAATACGATTTGGTTTCAAACATGTGGTGATAGACTATTGTTTTGACCTTTTCCGGATCGACCCCCGCGCCGGTTACTTTCATTCGCTGCATCCATCGCGAGGCCATCCGTTTGGAAACGATCTGATGGCCGTAAAAAACAATCCGGTCCTTGGTTGGGTCAAAC
>JACQMB010000023.1 GCA_016203765.1 Deltaproteobacteria bacterium | reverse complement strand
GCTGACGATCGCCGTGTTGGATCCGAAGGAGGTGGCGGTTACTTTTTCGGGACCGAGGCGTTCTTTTTATTTTATACCCAAGGAGCGGATTAACCACCAGCCCAAAGGCTGGCAGGTAAGGGAGGGGGAGCGGACCCTGCGGATTTCGGCCTCCGATTTGACGGTGCCGAAGAATTTTGAGATTGAAAATATCCAGCCGACCCGGATACAGGTGCGCATTGAGAAAAAAAGCGGAGACAAAAGATGAATAGGAAAGGGACGATCTTGCCGATCGTCCGTCATTTTTTTGACGTCGATCCGTTGCAGGCGGCCCATACCCTGGAGGGGCTTCCCGAAGAGGAGGCCGTCGAGGTCTTGAAGACCCTGCCGGTAACCCTCGCCGCCAAGGCCTTTCCCCATCTTTCCACGCCGCTGGCCGCTTCCCTTGTCCAAGTCATGCCGGAGAGCCTCTTCCAGGAAATTATCACCCGGATGACGCCCGAACAGGGGGCCGACCTCTTTTCTCATCTGCCCGCCGAAAACAAAAAACACTTTTTGGAACTGCTCCCCGAGCCTTTGAAAAAAGAAATCCATGAAATTTTGACCTATCCGGCCGATTCGGCCGGCCGGATTCTATCGACCGACTTTGTCGCCTTTCATCAGGATCTGAAGATCAAGGAGGTGATTCAAAAAATCCGAACCTTGGGCCAGAAGGGAAAACATACCTCCTATACCTACGTGGTCGACGCCGACAACCGTCTGGCGGGAATCATTAACATGCGCGATCTGCTGTTGGGGCAGGGGGATCAGACCATTTCGGAGATCATGCGCCGGGATCTTTTTACCGTGAACGGATTTTTGGACCGGGAAAAAGTCGCCAATGAACTCTCCAAACGGGGATTCTTCGCCGCCCCCGTGGTGGATAATGAGAATCGCCTGCTGGGCGTGGTCCGGGCCGAGGCACTGATCGCGGATGTGCAGGAGGAGGCGAGCGAGGATATTCAAAAGATGTTCGGCGTGGGGGCCGATGAACGCCCCTTTTCCTCCATTCCTTTCTCGGTCAAGAAGAGGCTACCCTGGCTCTATGTCAACCTGGCCACCGCCTTTTTGGCCGCCGCCGTGGTCGCCCTGTTTGAGAGCACCATCGCCAAGATCACCGTCCTGGCCATCTTTTTGCCGGTGGTGGCGGGGCAGGGGGGAAACGCGGGGGCCCAATCGCTGGCCGTGGTGATGCGCGGGATCGTGATGCGGGAGATTCCCAAGGACCGGATCAAGAATTTTCTTTTTAAAGAAACAAGCCTGGGATTAATCAACGGCCTGACGGTGGGCTTAGTCACGGCGGTGATCGCCTGGGCCTGGATCGGCAAGGCGATGCTGGGGTTGGTGGTCGGCTTGGCCATGTTGATTAACCTGGTGTTTGCCGGACTGGCGGGCGCTTCCATCCCTTTGACCATGAAAGCCTTGGGGCTTGATCCGGCGCAGTGCTCCAATATCATTTTGACCACGATCACCGACTGTCTCGGCTTTTTTGCCTTCTTGGGCCTGGCCGTTATTTTCCAGGATTATCTCCTATGAGTGAGCTTCCCTTTACGGAGACCCGGCTTTTTGTCCTTTTCCTTCTCCCCCTGCTTATTTTTTTGGCGCGGGTGGCCGATGTCTCCATCGGCACGATCCGGGTCATCCAGGTCTATCGGGGAAAGAGGCTGTTGAGTTTTTGGCTCGGGTTCGTGGAAGTCCTGATTTGGATATCGGCCATCACTTTTGTGCTAAAAAACCTGGATCACGTCATCAACATCGTCGCCTACGCCGCCGGATTCGGCATGGGAAACTACGTCGGCATCCTGCTGGAGGAAAAGCTGATTATCAGCCAGCTCTTGATCCGCATCTTTGCCACTACCGATACGACTGCGCTGGAGGGATATATTCACGCCCAAGGCTACAGCGTAACGCGGGTGGCGGCAAAAGGAAAAGAGGGGCCCCTGCAAATTCTGTATGTCATTATCAATCGCGAGGATTGTCCGGCGATTGCCGGCAAAATCCACGAGCTCCACCCCAAGGCCTTCTACACGGTCGAGGATATCCGCACGGCCAAGGCCGGCGTCTTTCCCGTCCCCCGCTCCCGCTTCACCGGCTTTTTGCCGTTCACGAAACACGTGCAACGGAGGAAGTAAGGCGTTTCGTCAGTATTTATGTTCGCTCGATAGTTTGTCGTTGGCAAGCTCTGGGACAGGAGGGGCTCGAAGATTCCCCCGCGCTTGGGTGTTGCGGGATCCCGCTAGGGGGCAACGCTCCGTTGCGACAAGCCAGGGC
>JACQMB010000151.1 GCA_016203765.1 Deltaproteobacteria bacterium | reverse complement strand
GGCTTCAAATCGACCGCTTCCTCGGAAAAAAGACAGGGCCTTAAAGTTCCGTTGGCCGTCAGCCGCAGGCGCGAGCAGTTTTCGCAAAAAGGTTCGCTCATCGAGGCGATAAAACCGATACGTCCCCTGCCTGCTTTTAGCGAAAAACTTTGCGCCACCTGCGCGCCGCGGGGAAGCTCTTCCAGAGCGTATGCCTGCGCAATCCACCGGCGAATCTCCCTGAGGGGAATCATCCACTCCGGATGCCAGCCGGTGCCGCACAACGGCATGAACTCGATGAACCGGACCTCCAGCGGCAAATGTTTGGCCAGGTTGGCAAAACCCAAAACCTCTTCCTGGGTGATCCCCTTCAGGGCCACCACATTGATTTTGACCTGGAGACCGGCCAGGAGAGAGATTTCAATCGCCTCCCAGATCCTTTCGAATTGATCGCAATGGGTGAGCTTGGCAAAACGGGAAGGGGCGAGACTGTCCAGGCTGACGTTCACTTGCTCCAGGCCGGCTTCTCTCAAAGGTTTGGCCAGTTTTTTTAAATGGTAACCGTTCGTGGTCAATCCCAGAGTTTGCAGACCCGGCAGACGGGAGAGCTCGGCAACCAGGCCGACAATGTTTTTGCGCATC
This sequence comes from Deltaproteobacteria bacterium, assembly GCA_016203765.1. GTDB lineage: Bacteria > UBA10199 > UBA10199 > SPLOWO2-01-44-7 > SPLOWO2-01-44-7 > JACQMB01. The sequence continues at coordinate 3,749 of JACQMB010000151.1, read as the reverse complement.
AGCGGCTCCCCGCCGGTCAGCCGGATCTTGCTCCCGCCCATCGCCAAAAAAACGCGCGCGACGCGGGCAATCTCTTCCAAGGTCAAAATGTCCTGCTTGGGGGAAAGGGGGATTCCTTCCGGCGGCAGACAGTAGATACAACGAAAATTGCAACGATCGGTGACCGAGATGCGCAGGTAATCAAGTACGCGGTGATAGTTGTCCTTGAGGAGCGGTCTCATTCTCATCCCTTTCCAATTCATTCCGCCAAAGCGGAAATCGGGAGGCGAAGCCATTTCTGACTTTGCCCATCGTCCCGCCTTTTCAACGGAAAAGACGGGATCGGGAATTCTGGGATTCACTTTAGGCAAAGAACCGAACTCAAGATATGTCCGCCGTCAGAAATGGATATGATTTTAATCAGGTTGAATTCGGGGGACACAATACTTAATTCGCCGGCATTTAAGTATTGTGTCCCCCGATTTCGCGCGGTGATTGAACGGTGCCTGTCCGGTAAGACAGATGGAGGAGGAGGAATAAAAGAGGCCTCAGAAAACCGCCATGCGCTTTTCATTCCCTCCAGTGTTTTCAGGACCACGCCCTGAACGGCGGGGTCCGGGGCAAGGGAATAAAAATCGGCCTCTTCCAGGGGCGTCATGCCGGCCACGTCGGGGACCTCCGGTTGAAAGCCGGCCCACAGCTCCAAACCGGCCGCCAAATCCGGAATCATCGTATAGATCGGCAATGGGGTAACGGTGATCGTCATGCCAGTGATCCCTCCTAACCCCTTATCGGCCGAGGGGCAAATTTGTTGCTTAACTCAAGGAGGCGACCCCCGAATACCCTTGAAAGATTTTAGACGGTATGCCATCCTTGCAAATGAGATGTCTCGAGAAGAAATTTTCAAAAAACTGCAAACCAACAAGCAAGTCCTTCAAAAATTAGGTGTTCGCAAACTGGCTCTTTTCGGTTCCATGGCCCGTGGAGAAGGGTCCACAACAAGCGATCTGGATTTTTTAGTTGAATTTGAGAAGAAAACATTTGATGCCTACATGGATCTCAAATTTTTCCTGGAAGATCTCTTTCACCGGCCGGTAGACCTTGTCATTCCCGAAACGCTTAAAAAAAGGCTCCGCGAGGCGATCCTAAAGGAGAACATCCGTGTCCCGGGATTATAGAGTCTATTTGGACGATATTCTTCAAGCCATCCGGCAGATTTATAAATACACCGAGGGGATGGATTTTGGCTCTTTTAACAAGGACGATAAGACTTTTGACGCTGTCGTTAAAAACTTGGAGGTCATTGGTGAAGCCGCCAAAAACATTCCGGAATCTGTCCGCGTCAAATCCAAGGACGTTGAATGGCAAAAAATCGCCGGCCTTCGGGATATCCTTGTCCATGAGTATTTTGGAATCGACGTTGAGATTGTCTGGGATATCGTGAAAAATAAACTCCCCACCCTCCAAAATCAACTCGAAACAATCCTTTCCCAAAAATAGCCGGACTATCGAAACATCTACTCCGGCAGATTGGCCGTCTCGGTCAGTTTTTTGAGGTCGAGCAGGGTGATGGTCCGGCCCTCCACATGGATCAGGCCGTCCTGTTTAAATTCGCTCATTAAACGAATCACCGACTCCTGGGTGGTCCCGATCAATTCGGCCAGCTCCTCACGGGTGAGGGTGATATTCAGGCGGACGCCGCCGTTTTTGGCCTTCTGGCCGTATTTGGTCTGAAACACCAAAAGCAGTTCGGCCAGCCGTTCCCGGATGTTTTTGTGGACCAGATCGACCATCTTGTTCTCCGCCCGCCCCAGGTCGCTGGCCAGCACGGAAAGAACATGAAGGGCGGTTGCCGGATGGGTATCCAGAACGTGAAAAAAGGTCTTTTTGTCGACAAAACAGATGTCGGCCTCCTCGATCGTCTCCGCGGTGGCCGAATAGGGCTCATCAGCCAAAAGACAGCGATAACCCATCAGGTCACCGGGGCCGGCCAACCGGACAATCTGCTGATGCCCCTGCGCATCGCACTTATAGATTTTGATTTTTCCGGAGGCAATACAGTAGAGCCCGTAAGGATCATTCCCCTCGTAAAAGACGACTTGACGGGGTTTATAGTGGTTGGTCGTTTTGGCCTGATCGAGTTCTTTTAAGTGAGCCTCGCTCAGGTCGCAAAAAACACTCCTGCCCCGGCTTTGGCAGGTTTGGCAGTGCATGGAGGGGGCTTTTGCCGTCACAGCCGGCCCTGTCTATGGCATTCGCCAGGGGATGTCAATCCAAAGGGATTCAGGAGGGCGAAGGCGTTTTCAAACTCCCGGTGGCTGGGATAGGCAAAGCCAAAGACCTTTTTCCATATTTCCGGTTTTTCCATGCACAGATAGATAAAAACCTTTCCGTGCCATGGAGCCAGGGCTTGGTAGAGTGTCTTAAACATCTCCTCCTTGAGCCGGTCAGGATAGGTCCATTTTCCAAGGGGGTCTTTTTGAAAAGGCATCTGGAGCATTTTGGTGGGAAGCCCGCCCCGGCGAATGGCCTGCAGGACCGGTTTGATAAAGGTTACCGTCCCCAAGGAGATAAAACGGACCTCCCCCGGAGCAAAATTTTCCAAAACCTTCCCGGCGACGCCGGTGTATTCCTCTTTCCAACCCTCATAATAGACCATCGGATGAAAATGGAAGGCGACAGGGATGCCGCGGTCGGCCGCTTTCCGGGCCGCCTTCAGGCGCTCTTCCAGGGAGGCGGTAAAATGCTCCTCATTCTTGATAATGGCCGGCGTGTTTAACGACCAGCTCAAAACAACATTGGGGGGAACATCCCTTTCCAAAAAATAGTCCACCCGCGGCGATTTGGTTTTCAGTTCGAGGAGGACGTTGGGATGATCGCCGGCAAAGGCGCACAGGTCGTCCAGCATGCCGCCGCGATTTCCCCACATCAGCGAATCGGACGACTGGCCGGTGCCAATATGATAAAAACGGCCGGGGTCGAGCTCAATCTTTTTGAGTTTTTCTCCCAGGCGGGCATCGAAGGTGACCGGCTTCCCGTAGAAAGTCTGGATGGTGCAGTAGCTACAGCCAAAGCCGCAGTTTTCAACCGCGTCGATCGTATGGAGATTGCAACAGACCGTCTTTTCCGAAAAGGCGGGACACCTCCCGAATATCTTTTTGTCCGAGACTTCCGTTTGAAAGGTCAACGGCGGCCTTTTGGGCGCGAAAGATTTTGGCGCGCCATAGCGTTTCGCCTCTCCCTGCAGGGAGGCGTGACGCTCCCCCAGCCTTCGCAGAATCCTTTTTTTTCGGACCGGCAGATCACCGTGGGGAATCTCTTGTTCCGCCTGCCGCCAGAGGCGATCCAGGGGCTCCTCCCCCCACTGCTCCAGATCCCGCGCCATGGCGCGCACCTGGCGAAACTCCTGAAACGTCAACCGGTACCGCCTGGCCGCCTCCTCCAAAAACCGGGGGGTTTTGATCGTGTCCTTCATGAAAGCGTTTCATAAACCGAAGTCAAAAAACTGGCAAGAGATGATCTGATTCAGATCATGTTTTGACTTGATCCCCCTCATACTTCCAAACCGCAACATTGGGTTACAAAGAAGGTATGAGTCACATCCAAACGGTTGCCGATCGGATGCGCCAGGATCAGGAGTCCCTCTGGGCGAACGGCGAGTCCCTCCACTATAAAAAAGGCCAGGAACTTTTCTACCAGGGCCATGACCCGTGCGGGATCTATTGGATTCGAAAGGGCCAAGTGGCGCTGATTCATACCGAGATGGGCGG
>JACQMB010000141.1 GCA_016203765.1 Deltaproteobacteria bacterium | reverse complement strand
GGAGCCGCCGATCTCGATCGGCTTTCCCGTCACCACGCCGGGGCAAACATAACCCTTGTGCTGGGAGTAGGTATCCATCATCCAGGCCATCACCTGGTCGTTGGTGCCCAGATCGGGGGCGGGGATGTCGGATTCGGGGCCGATGAAATTTAAAATTTCGATGGTGTACCGGCGGGTGAGGCGTTGGAGCTCCTGGCGGCTTAGGGGGGTCGGATCAACGGCGACACCTCCCTTGGCCCCTCCCAAAGGAAGCCCCACGATCGCCGACTTCCAGGTCATCTTCATCGCCAAGCCGGCCACCTCTCCCAAATTAACTGACGGATGGTAGCGGATGCCGCCTTTGCAGGGTCCCAAGGTGTCGTTATGCTGGACCCGGTAGCCGATCACCGTGTGAACGGTGCCGTCGTCATGGCGGAAAGGGATACTCACGATGAGGGCCCGCTCCGGCACCCTCAATTTCTCGAAGACATTTTTGTCCAGTTGGATCCGCTGGCTGACCCGTTCAAAGTCGGCCTGGACTTGCTCAAATAGGGGGGAATCCCACTCGGTTTTTTTGCGCTTGGGCGTCATTTAAGTGCAACCCGTTCTCTTAACATACTCGGTTGATGAATTCAAAAACATTTTGAGTTAGACGGCTGGCCAGCATAAAACCCTTGTCGGTGAGCCGGATCCGGCCGTTTTCCCTTTGGGCCCAGCCCTCGGTTTCCCAATCGGCAAAAAACTCCTCCCATCCGTTTTCTTTTTCATCCAAAGGGAGACCTTCGGTCAGGCGAAGTCCCATCATCCATTTTTCTTTCCAGGCCGTCTTTGCATCCAGAATTTCCTCTTCCTCGGGCGTGAAATTTTCTTCCAGATAGGCCTTGAGTTTGCGCGTGGTTTTCCAACGCCGGCCGCCGATTTTTGAAACCGCCCCCGAACCCAGTCCCAAATAATCGCCGGAGCGCCAGTATTGGAGATTGTGAACCGACTCAAAGCCGGGACGGGCGTAGTTTGAAATTTCATAGCGTCGGAGGCCGGCCCCTTCCAGGCGCTTGGAAACCAAACGGTGCATTGGGAGCAATAATTTTTCCGCCGGCAAAACCGTCCGCCCCGTTTGGACCCAATGGGCCAGGGGCGTGTTGGGCTCCACCGTCAGTTGATAGGCCGAGACATGGGGAATTTTTAAATCGAGCACGGTTCTCAAATCCGCTTCCAGCATTTTCAGCGTTTGCCCTTCGATGCCGAAAATCAGATCACAGTTGACATTGGCCAATCCCGCCGCTTGGGCTTGACGGACCGCGCGCAAACCGTCTTGCACGACATGACTCCGGCCCAGTTTTTTGAGCAGGGCAGTTTGAAAAGACTGCGTGCCGAAGGAGACCCGGTTGATTCCCAACTCCCGCCACCGTTTAAAATTTTTCCGGCCGGCGGTGGCCGGATTGGTTTCGACCGTCACCTCCGGATTGCGCAGTAAAAAATGTTTGGCGGCGGCCGATAAGACCCTTTCAAAAAATAGGGGGGACATTAAAGAGGGGGTTCCCCCGCCAAAGTAGATGGAGATCAGCTCCCTTTGGGGAGGAATAAACTGCTCCAACTGCCGGATCAATATCCTGGCGTAGTTTTCTTCGGGAATCGCCGATTTAGGCGTTGCCACCGAGTGAAAATCGCAGTAGGGGCATTTCTCAAGGCAGTAGGGGATGTGGATGTAGAGGGCAAGGGGTTGCATGCAATTCGATCTTCTCGATTCAACCCATAATCAAATTTTAAGTCAAGCAAGCTATGGGACCTTTGCCAAGGCCCTGCGCGAGTCGAATTGCCGGCGCTGTCCCCTCTCGCAAAGCCGGAGTCAAATCGTGGTTGATCGGGGGAATCCGCAATCGAAGGTCATGATTATTTCAGAGCGTCCCGGCGACAACGAGGACAAAACCGGCCTGGCTTTTGTGGGGAGGGCCGGCGAGCTTTTGGACAAAATCTTTGCCGCCATCGGGATGGATACCAACAAGGATCTGTTGATTGTCAATGTGGTCAAATGCCTCCCCCCCACCGACCGAGCGCCACAATCGGGCGAGGTGGAGGCCTGCCGCCCCTATCTGGAAAGGCAGATCGATCTGGTCGGCCCCAAAGTGATTATTCTTTTGGGCGCGGTTGCTTTTAAATACGTTAGTGAGGAGCCAAGGGATTTTTCCATGGAGGAAGAAGCGGGCAAATTCTTCACCCTCCCCAAATTTCCCGGCATTCAGTTCATGGTCCTCTACCACCCCGCCTTTTTGCTCCGCGACCCCTCCAAAAAAAAGCCGATGTGGCAACACGTCCAGCGCCTTAAGGAATATCTCCAAACTTCCCGCTTGCTCCCTTAAAACGTTCGCTCGGTGGGGGTGTTGCAAATCCTTCCGCGCCCCGGTCTCGCAGAACCAGGTCCGCGGCGGGGAGAGCCCCGCCGCGGCCTTCCCGCTCGCCCCGCCCGTTGATTGGATCCCCCGACCGGATGGGCGGGGCTCCGCGAAGTTCTGCTCGACCGGTTCGCTCGCGGATTTGCAACAACACAATTCTTACTCTCTATATCATCATTGAACGAGCATTGTGACGTTCAGGAGGCGTAAGGAAAGGAGGGGCGGGTGTTGCGACCTAAAGCGCCGTCTAGCCCGG
>JACQMB010000140.1 GCA_016203765.1 Deltaproteobacteria bacterium | reverse complement strand
TACGAAAATTATTTGGGGGATGTTTCCGGCAAGCCCGCCGCCCCGGAGCAAAGGGCGGCCCGGCAGAGGGTGGCGGAGTTGTTCACCCGTTTTGAACAGGCCCTGCTCAGGCGTTTTGAGCAGGGGGCCCCTCTGGAACAACCGGCTCAGGACGGCCAGTTCCAATTTTTGAAAAAGACCCTTCAACAATGGCAAAACTTTTTTGCCAGGTTCGCCCGGCGCACGGTTTTGCGCCGGGTCGCCGCGGATCAAATTCAGGAAATGATTTTTCGGGGGCTGGTGCAAAGGCAGGCGCGCGCGACGGTGATTTCTGATTTGTCTTTGGTCAACGGCCAGCTTGAAAAATATGCCCGTCATCATCTTTCGGCCGAGGCGCAGAATTTTCTGGCGATGCTGGCCCAGCTCCAGCCGGGCCAGCGGCTGAGGCAGGATCAATTGCGAAAATTTTTGGCCGGTGAACTGGAATATCTGGCCATTCGGGCGGCGGAAGAAGAAGCCGCCTTTGCCATGGCGCCGTTAAAAGGAAAATTTCTGGCCACCGCCCAAGCCGAAGCCAAGGTGGCCGGTGAACTGGGTTTGCAGTTGGGAGCGCAACTGAAAGAAAAAGAGAGGTTGTTGAGGGAGGAAAAAAGTCCCAGGTCCCGTGTCCCTGGTCCCTGGTCCAATGAAGCAGGGGCCGAACCAGAGACCCAATTCATCCCCTGGTGGCAATACGGGGCCTTGAAAAAACACCGCGCCCCTTTGCGCTGGTTTCTCTTGGCCTGCCTTCTGGCCGCGATCCTCCTGGCCCTGGCGGGGTTTTGGACGTTGTTTTAGCAATTGAAATTTATTTGAAATTCTGTACAATAAAACCCGATGAAAAGAATTTATAACTATCCGGTTTTAATCGATGTGGAAGAAGGAACATATGTTGCTTCTTGTCCTTCCTTTCCCGGCTGTGTTGCGCAAGCCAAAACCTATGAAGAGGCCGTGGATGAAATTACGGAAGGGATTGAGGTGTTTATTGATACCTATCAAAAGAGGCATTGGTCCCTTCCCGTCGAAACAGTCCCTGCCCTTACTATTGTGAAAGTAGCTGTCAATGGGTAAACGTTTCCCTGCCGTTACTGCCAAGCAGGTGGTGCGGGTTCTATTTTGTTCTTTGGGTAATGAGGTCTAAAAAGTAGAGTTACAGGGAGAAATATGGGAGATGCTAGATTTATTGGACCGGGGACTGCAGAACTGCAAGAAAGCATTAAACAACTTGAAAAAATTGTAGAACAAACTGCGTGGAACTGGAAAGACTGGATAATTTTTTGTTGTGCAATTATAGCTGCATTGGGAGTTTTATGGCCTATATTTAGAAGTCTTCTAAAGAAATCCTGAAAAATGAAAACTTTTAATATAGTGATCTCCTTATTTTTCATCATTGCTCTTTTGCTGTCAGCCTGTGATTCTGGGTATAGGAAGGCAAAAGTGATCAAAATGGCAGCTATTTGGGCACCCCCCAATTTAGCTGATGATGATGAATGTGAAGTTTTGTACTCAAATATTACACGTTACGGAATTGAAATGGACGAAGGAAGAGATGATTGGAATCAAGTGATTCTTACAAGTATATATCAGTTGATTGAGAAGGGTTGTGTAAAGGTAAAGAGTTCCGAAAGATGATTAGTGTTGGAGCGCTTGTGCATTGAGATTGTTTTCAGCTGGCGTGACAAAAGTACGAGCGAGTTGAGTTCGAAGGACCTCTCGAACCCCACCAACTCCTTGTGAGAGTAATTATATTTTGGCAGAAGAACGAGAACGGGTCAAGTCTCCACTTTCCACTTTTGCCATTCACGGATATCTTAGAGAGCCGGATGCCTCGTTAAACCTTAAGCCATCGGCCCTAATTTCTTACCCCCGATCAGATGCCAGTGGACGTGAAAGACCTCCTGGCCGGCGTCCTTGTGGGTGTTGATGAGGGTGCGATAACCGGTTTCGGCCACACCCTGCTCTCTGGCAATTTTTTTGACGGCGCGATGGATTTTGGACACGACGGCCAGCTCGCCATCGGGGATATCATTCAGCGTGGCATAATGTTTTTTGGGGACAACCAAAACATGCACCGGCCCTTTGGGGTTGATATCCTTGAAGGCCAAAATTTCATTGTCTTCACAAACTTTTTCACACGGAATTTGGCCCTTAATAATTTTACAAAAGAGACAATCCACCGGTCCGCAGTCCGTGGTCCGTAGTCCGTGGTCCACTCCTAATCCTCCGTCAGCGTCGGCTCCTGCGTGGTCGCCACCGCCAGGTCGTTCAAAAAGGCAATGGAGCTGTGCAGATCGAGGCGCGTTTCATAGAGCGATTTTCCCATTACCACGCCGATCAGTCCCGCCCGTTCCATTTCAAAGAATTTTTCCAGATCGCCGGTGGTGGCGGGTTCGTTCAAGGCCAGAACCGGCACCTTGACTTGGGTGCAGAAGGTTTTGACGTTTTGAAAATTGTGGTCCCCCTCGGTAAAGCAGAGGGCCGCGGCACCCGCCTCCTCAAAACGTTTGGCGTAGTCGGCCGGCTTTTTGTGCGCGGGGGCCGCCATGCCGGGAATGACCACGCGGCCGTGGCGAACTTCAACCGGCGCGGCAATCTTCTGCGGCCATTGCTGGCAGGCCTCCTGAAAAACCTGCGGGTTTTGGTAAGCCAGGGCTCCGACGTTGATTTTGTCGACCCCCAGTTCGGCAAAGGCCTCCAGGGCAGTGAGCGTTTGAAAATTGCCGGTCACCCACAGTTGGGCGTTGAGCGTCTGTTTGATTTCGCGAATGACGGGGAAATTATCGCTGTGCCCGGTCTGCGGGATATTGAGGTCGTTGATATAAAGAGCGAGGGCCCCTTGCGTTGCGAGTGTTTTGGCCAGCGCCACACCGTCTTCATGAAACCAGGCGGGGTTCGTCCCCGGCGGCCGGAGGGCCTTGCTGTCCTTTAGATAGATAAGCGGCAATAAGAACATGGCTTTTTTCTTAACATATTTTTTGGAAACGGTCTACGGTCCTCTATCCCCGGTCCCTAGTCCCTGGTCCCTAGTCCCTAGTCCGTTTTATTCTCGCCCCCAGCCCCTCCAGTTTTTCTTCAATCCGCTCATAGCCCCGGTCGATGTGGTAGGCCCGGTCCACCGTGGTGGTCCCTTGGGCGGCCAGCCCGGCCAAGATCAGCGAGGCGGAGGCGCGCAGGTCGGTGGCCATCAGCGGGGCGCCGGATAGTTTTTTTACACCCCGGACGACGGCCCGGTGGCCGTCGAGTTTAATGTCGGCCCCCAGCCGGTTCAATTCCAGGGCGTGCTGGAAGCGGTTTTCAAAAATCGTCTCCACAATGGTGGAGATTCCATCCGCCAGCGTCATCAGGGCCATGAACTGGGCTTGCAAATCGGTGGCGAGACCGGGGAAGGGGGCGGTGGTGAGGTTGACGCTTTTTAATTTTCGGGGGGCGTTCAGGGTGATTTGATGGGCGTCCAAAATTTTGATTTCACACCCGGTCTCGCGAAGGAGCCGGAGGGCTTCCCCCAGATAATCGGGCGGGCAGTTTCCCACCGTCACCTCGCCGCCGGTGACGGCGCCGGCCATCAAAAAAGTAGCCGCCTCAATCCGGTCGGCAATGGCGGCGTGCTGGGCCGGTTTTAATTCCTCCACCCCTTCGATTTGAATGACATCCGTCCCGGCGCCCGCAATTTTGGCCCCCATTTTGTTTAAATAATCGGCCAGATCACCAATTTCCGGCTCGCGGGCGGCATTTTTTAAAACGGTGGTTCCTTGTGCCAGGGCGGCCGCCATCATCACATTTTCGGTACCGGTCACCGTTACTGTTTCAATAAGTATTTCGGCTCCTTTCAGGCGTTTGGATTTGGCCACGACATAACCCTCTTCAACTTTTATTTCGGCCCCCATTTTTTTCAATGCGTCGAGATGGAGATTGACGGGGCGGGCCCCG
>JACQMB010000138.1 GCA_016203765.1 Deltaproteobacteria bacterium | reverse complement strand
TCCCAACGTAATCGCCAACCAAGGGGAATTTCAAAAGCTTTCCAAGGAACGCGCAGGCCTCATCGATCTGGTAGAGGCCTATACCCAATACAAGGAAATTCAAAAAATCCTGAAGGAAAACCGGGAGCTGGTGGAAAAAGAGAAGGACAAAGATATTCGGGAGATGGCCAAGGAGGAAATTCCGGGGCTCGAGGCAAAATCAAAGGAACTGGAAGAACGGTTAAAAATTTTGCTCCTTCCCGAAGATCCCAACGACGAAAAAAACGTTTTCTTGGAAATCCGCGCCGGCACCGGCGGCGACGAGGCGGCCCTCTTCGCCGCCGATCTCTTCCGGATGTATTCCAAATTTGCGGAAACGCAGGGCTGGAAACTGGAGGTGGTGGAATCGAACGCCACCGGCCTGAAGGGCTTTAAGGAAATCATCGTCCAAGTCAAAGGGGACAAAGTCTACAGCCGGCTCAAATTTGAAAGCGGCATCCACCGCGTCCAACGCGTCCCCGAAACGGAACAGCAGGGGCGGGTCCACACCTCGGCGGTCACCGTGGCGGTCCTCCCCGAACCGGAGGAGGTCGATGTCACCATCGATGAAAAAGACCTGCGTATCGATACCTTTTCGGCTGGCGGGCCGGGCGGCCAGCATGTCAACAAAACCGCCTCCGCGGTGCGCATCACCCACCTTCCGACGAACCTCGTGGTCACCTGCCGCGACGAACGAAGCCAGCACAAAAACAAGGCGCGGGCGATGAAAATTCTCAAGGTCCGGCTCTTTGACAAAATGCTGCAGGAACAGCAAAAGGAAATGGCTCAGACCCGCAAGGGGATGGTCGGCTCCGGCGACCGGAGCGAAAAGATCCGCACATACAATTTCCCGCAAAACCGGCTGACCGACCACCGGATCGGCTTGACCCTGTATCAGCTCGACCGGATTATGGACGGCCGCCTGCAAGAGGTGATTACCCCCTTGCAGATGGAGGCGCAGGCGGAGGCGTTGAAGGGAGACCGTGGACCGTAGACCAAGGACCGTGGACCGGGAAAGAAAAATGAGGGAAACACTTAAGGAAGCTATTCGGGAATTGGAGGCGGCTGGTTGCGAAACGCCGAGGCTTGATGCCGAGGTGCTGTTGGCGCATGCGCTCGGTTGCGAAAGGCATGAAATTTATTTGGGACCAGGGACAAGGGACCAGGGACTAGGGACTGAAAAAAAATTCAAATTATTTGAAGATTATATCGAGCGAAGAAAAAATCGCGAGCCCGCGGCCTACATCACAGGCACCAAAGAATTTTGGTCGCTTCCGATAAAAGTAACACCGGATGTTTTAATCCCCAGACCCGAAACCGAAACACTCGTTAACGCCGCGTTGGAAAAAGTCCCTGGTCCCTGGTCCCTTGTCCCTGGTCCCTTTATCCTCGACCTCTGCACCGGCTCCGGCTGTGTCGCCGCCGCGCTGGCCAAGGAACTCCCCGATGCGCGATTCGTCGTCTCCGATATTTCTCCCCGGGCCTTAACCGTCGCGAGGGGAAATTTAAAATTCGCCGAAGGCCGCGTGGCCTTCATCCAAAGCGATCTTTTTGAAAATATCACCGGACCGTTCGACCTGATCGTCTCCAATCCCCCCTATGTTGCCTCGAAGGATTGGGAAGGCCTACAGCCCGAAATTAAAAATTTTGAGCCCCGTCTCGCCCTGGATGGCGGCACCGACGGGCTTGATTTCATCCGCAAAATACTACAAGATGCCCCCCGCTGTTTAAAATCAAACGGCTGGTTAATTTTGGAAAATGGATCTGAAATAAAAACATGGAACGCCTTGTCATTGAAGGTCAAAAACCCCTTCACGGAAAAATCAAAATCAGCGGAGCCAAGAACGCCGTCCTCCCTTTAATGACCGCCGCCCTTCTGGCCGAAGGGACCCATCAGTTTTCCAATGTTCCGAATCTCCGTGATGTGGCCACCATGCAGAAATTGCTGGCCCACTTTGGAATTCCCTCGCGAAGGGAAGGAACTACCCTCACCCTAACGACCAACGGTTTGAGCACGCACGAGGCCCCGTATGATTTGGTCAAAACGATGCGCGCCTCGGTTTTGGCCTTGGGCCCCCTGCTCACCCGATGGGGAAGGGCCAAAGTCAGCCTCCCCGGCGGCTGTGCCATCGGGGCCCGCCCCGTCAATCTCCATCTCGACGCATTGAAAAAAATGGGGGCCGAAATAAAAGTTGAAGAGGGTTATGTTTGGGCCCGATCCAAACGCCTAAGGGGGGCCGAAATAT
>JACQMB010000128.1 GCA_016203765.1 Deltaproteobacteria bacterium | reverse complement strand
GGGGTGTTGCGGGATTTAGCGGGAGATTTCGGGAGGGATTCTTGATGGTACTGGCTTGTCGCAACGAAGCGTTGCCCCCTAGCGGGATCCCGCAACACCCAAGCGCGGGGGAATCTTCGAGCCCCTCCTGCTCCAAAGCTTGCCAACGACAATCTATCGAGCGAATTTAAAAATTCTCTGATCTGGTCAACCTCCTTCATTGACAAGCTCAACGATTCTCCTTATTCAGAATGTTTCAAACGTGAACAAAGAAACCAAAACTTACACAATCCGGGTTGAAAAATTAACCGACCTCAATCCCTCCGTTAAACTTTTCCGGTTGAAATTTCAAAAACCCTTTGTCTTCAAGGCCGGCCAGTTTGCCATGCTTCACCTTCAGGGGGAGGATGGCGAACCGTTCAAGCGGGCCTATTCGATCGCCTCGTCGCCCAAACACAAAGACTGGATCGAACTGTGCATCCGCAAGGTAGCGGAGGGATTGGCTACCTCCATTTTGTTCAACCTCCGGGAAGGAGACTCCCTGAAGCTTTCCGGGCCCCTGGGCAAATTTCATCTCAAGGCGAACGTTCAAAACGACGTGGTTTTTGTGGCCGGCGGGACCGGCATTGCCCCCATCCGGAGCATGTTGGATACCCTTCCGCTGGCCCAACTGAAGAATAATTTTTATTTCTACTTCGGCATCAACACGCTGGACGACTTTCTCTTTCAGGACGAATTGAAAAAATTTGAGCCCCTCAAAAATTTCAAATTGATCCTGGTGGTGGGCAACGACCCGCGGTGGAAGGGGGATAAAGGTTTTATTTCGGAGGCGGTGATGCGCAAACACACCCCCGATCTCTCCAACAAAGAAGTTTACATGTGCGGCCCGCCGGGAATGATCCGCTTCATCAAGGCCTACCTGCCTAACCTCGGCGCCAAGCCCGAACAGATCCATATTGACGCCTGGGAGTAAAAAATCATACGATAGAAAAGATGGTCGACCGGATTGACACAAAGTTCACCCGCCTGCCGCCGGCGTGGCTCAGCCGGGCCGCCCGCACCTCCGGCAACATCGGTCAGTCGGAGGAGATCCGAAAGCTGCTGGGAGAACCGATCCCGCAGCGGGCCGACATCAACCAGCTGCCGCCGCGCATTGCCGAGATGTTCGACTCCAACGGCATTTTGGAACGCCTGGCCAAAAAGCTGGCCTCTTTTTCCAAACGGAGGCACAAAAAAATCGTCCCTGCCCGCAACACGATAGCCTCCGTGGATGAAGACAACAATGTCTACGTCGGTGTGGAGTTTTTGGAAAAATACGGTGACGATGAAGACCTGCTGGCCGGCATCCTGGCCCATGAGTGGGGGCACATGATCAGCGACCTCCCCAAAGGAATGAACTGGTCTCATCTGACTTGGGAGGAACTTCATCAACTAAGGCGTGACGAAGAGGCCGACGCCGACGGTTATGCCGGCAGGGCCCTCTACTTGATGGGTTATAAGCCGGAACAGATGATGGATTTTTTGCGCCAACTGCAAAAAAGGCGAAACCCCAAACTCCCCTCCATTAAATACCACAACACCGCCACCCGCCTGGCCATCTTGAAGGCCTCTTTTGAGGCCCAGGCCCGGGCCTTTGAAACGGCCGAAAAAATCCTCCTCAAGCCAAAGAAAATAATCGGCCAGGGCTGATTGAACAACTATTTTTTAAGGAAGGCCCATTTATAGACCAGGGCCCCCAGGCCGCCGCCGATCAGGGGGCCTACCCAGTAGACGCTGTGGTTGGTCCAGTAGCCGGAAATGAGTGCCGGACCAAAGGCGCGGGCCGGGTTCATGGCGGCGCCGGTCAGGGGACCGCCGACCAAAATATCCAAGGTTACGGCAAGACCGATGGCCAACGGCGCAATGACCTTGGCACCCCGTCCATCAATCGCCGACCCGAAAATCACGAAGACCAGAAAAAAAGTCAAAACCGCTTCCAGAAAAGCCCCCTGGCCGAAGGTCACTGTTTCAGCCAAAAGGGGTGTCCCCAAGGCCGTGGGGAGCGCGGTCAAATCATGATAAAAGCAGGTCAAAAACCAGGCCCCCAACGCCGCGCCGGCCAGTTGGGCGATGACATAGCCTGCCGCACGACCCGTCGGGATTTTTTTGGCCAGCCAGACCCCGAACGTCACCGCCGGATTGATATGCCCTCCGGAGATGTGTCCGATAGCCGCGACCATCACGGTAATTGCCAGGCCATGGGCCAAGGCGATTCCGACCAGCCCCACCCCTCCTTTGGTCGCGTCCAGGCAAATGGAACCCACTCCAACAAAGACCAGAGTAAACGTCGCGATCAATTCGGCCAGACAGGCCTTCCATGTTTTTTCCATGATTATCCCTCCTATTTTGTGTTTTCCATAACCCAATTTAAATAATCAGGCAACCCATCAATGACGGGACAGACGATCAATTCCGGCACGTCGTAAGGATGCAATTCCCCCAGCGTTGCCTTCAACTCTTCCAAACGCTCCGTCCTCGTCTTAATGACCAACAAAAACTCTCCCTCCTCGCAAATCTCCTCCTTCCACTCATAAATCGATGTTACTTTTGGAATGATGTTGACGCAGGCGGCCAGCCTTCCCTTCACCAGGGCCTTGGCAATCTTTTTGGCCTCTTGCTCCGAGTCGATGGTTGAAAAAGCCACTACCGGTTCAGACGGGTTCATAATTTACTCCGCTTTGCTTCTGTTCATAACGGGCGAAAACAAACAACAGATCGGAGAGGCGGTTGACGTAGCGCAAGGCCTCCCGGTTTTGAAACAATTTTTTTTCCAACAGGCCCTGCAGTTCCCTTTCCAAACGCCGGGCCACCGTTCGGGCGATATCGAGCATCCCGGCGGCGGGCGATCCCGTGGGCAAAACAAAGGATTTGGGCAACCCCAACTCCGGCTCCAGGCGGTTCACCCATCCCTCCAGTTGTTCCACATCCGCGGCCGCCATCGGTGTCACCTTCCATCGGGGATCGAGCTTTGAAGAAGCCAGTTCCGCCCCCAAGCGAAAGAGATCGCGCTGGATTTGTTTGAGATTTAAAAATATTTCCGGCACCGGCTTGAAACCGCGCGCCGCCCCCAGCACCGAGACCAACTCATCCAACGTGCCGTAGGCCGCCACCCGGGGGTCGGATTTGGAGACCCGCTCCCCCGACAGCAACCCCGTCTCCCCCTTATCCCCACTTTTAGTAACAATGCTCATGACTCATGACCCATGACTAATAATACCCCTCCGTGTCCGGCCCCTTCTCCTGTTCTTCCCCCTTCGCATCCTCAATCAAATACCTCAACCGCACCACTTCATCATGCCAGTCGGGATAGGGGGCCAAAAGGGCGTCGGCCCGTTCCAGGAGGCCCAAGGCATCCTCAAATAATTTTATCTGATACAAACCCAAACTCATAAAAAAGAAGGCCACGCCGTTTTCGGGATCGATGTTGATCGCCTCCTGAAAGGTCTGCACGGCCCGGTCGGCGTCTCCCGCCTCCAGATATTCTTTCCCCGCCTGAACAATCCGCTGGGAGGCCTCCCGTTTTGGGCTTAACGCCTCCGACGCGGGAGGGGGCGGTGGTCTGGTGGGAATGGAAATCTCCTTGGGAGGACGTTTGGGACCCTCTTTGGCACAGCCTGCCGCCAAAAAGATCAACCCCAACCCAAAGATTAAAATTCTTCCTCGACGGATTCGGCGGGGGAGCGGATGGAAGGGAGCAGTTTGCCGGTCTTGTGCGGACAAAGCTCCGTTGGCTCGGTTCCCTCGATAAAATATTCTGTAAAGGTGACGGGACATTGCCTTGTTGCCAATCCCCCCGTTTCCGGGTCAATGGCTACTTGTACAATTTCTTTGGGAAAAGTAAATGCCGCAGTTGATTCGCCCGCCACTTTCTTCATAAAGGCGCTCCAGATGGGAAGGGCCGCCCGCGCCCCGCTCATCTCGATGGGGGTATTGTCATCGAAACCTGTCCAGACCAGGGCCAGTAGGTCTGGGGTGAAACCCGCAAACCAGGCGTCACGGTAGTCGGAAGTGGTGCCGGTCTTGCCGGCGGCCTTGCCGTGAAACCCGAAGGCCCTGACCGCCGCGGCCGTGCCTCGCTCCATCACCCCCTGCATGGCGGAGGTCACCAGGGCAATCGGGGCCTCATCGAAGGCCCGTTGAATTTTAAGGGTCTCTTTTTCCAAAACATCCCCCTCGGAGGTCGTCACATGAATGATTGACAAGGCCCGAGTGCGCAGTCCCCGGTTGGGAAAAACGGCAAAGGCCTGCGCCAACTCCAGCGGGCTGACTTCAAAAACCCCCAGGGCCAGCGAGGGAAATGGGCTCAACGGGGAGGTGATCCCCGCGTCGTGGGCGGTACGAACGATTTTTTCCAGCCCTACATTCAGGGCCAGCTTGACGGTGGCGATGTTGTAGCTTTTTTCCAGGGCCGTTCTTAACGTCACCAAGCCGTGTTCCTTCTTGTCGTAGTTTTGGGGAGACCAGGGACCCTCCGGCGTTTCCATTTCAAAGGTTTTGTCTTCCACAAGGGATGCCAGCGTATAGGTTTGTCCCGCCCGGCCTGGATCCAAAGCGGTCAAATAGACAAAGGGTTTAAAGGTGGAGCCGGGCTGACGGGCCGCCTGGGTACAGCGGTTAAACTGGCTTTCGGCATAGTCCCTTCCCCCCACCATCGCGCGGACGTAGCCGTTTTGCGGAGAGATGGCGACGAGGCAGCCCTGCAATTTTCCTTCCCGATATTCTTCCGGCAGGAGATGGCCGAATTTTTTTTCCAGATCGGCCAGCCCCTCATTCAGCGCCTCCTTGGCAGTGAACTGCATGGTCATATCGAGGGTGGTGAAAATTCGCAGTCCCTCCGTTTCCAAAACCTCTTCGGGATAAAAATCGGCCAGCTGGGTCTTTAAAAAATCGATGAAGTAGCGGGCGAAGACCGGTTTCAGTTCTACTTTGGGAGTAACCAGTTCCTCGGTTGCGGCCTGTTGATATTTTTCTTCGTCGATGATCTCCTGCTCCAGCATCTTTTTCAAAATAAAATCCCGGCGGGCGATGGCCTTTTCCTTGTCGCGAAAAGGGGAATACAAACTGGGGTTGCGGATCAAGCCGGCTAACAGGGCCGACTCCGCCAGGCCGATCTGATGCACCTCCTTGGCAAAATAGTGCTTGGCCGCCTCGGCCACGCCGGTCACGCTGGAAGTCCCCCGCTGGCCCAGATAGATTTCATTGAGGTAGGCCTCCAGGATTTCGGCCTTGGTGTGTTTGCGCTCCAGGATCATCGACATCAAGGCCTCGTTGAATTTCCTCCTAAAGGCCTTTTTCGAGGTCAAAAAGAAATTTTTGACCAACTGCTGGGTCAGGGTAGACCCCCCCTGCACGATCTTCATCGCCAGCAGATCGGCCACTGCGGCCCGGGCAATGGCGACGGGGTCGATCCCCTTGTGTTTAAAAAACCTTTCATCCTCGATCAGGATGATCGCCTCCAAAAGATGCTGGGGGCAGTCTTTCAGCGTGATGATCGTCCGGTCTTCCATTTTTTCGTCAAAGATCGCGGCCATCTCCTCGGGCTCCAGTTTGACGAGGGGAAGCTCCTCGCCCGACTCCAGATCGGTCAGGCGCCTGACGATTTCTCCCTCCTTTTCGATCCGGACCGGGAACCCGGCAAACTTTTCCTGAGGGTAGGCAAAGTCGTGAAGGTAGATTTCGAGGGATCCCGGCTGAAGGCTGAAATCGCCCGGACCCTGAACGGCCGCGACTTTTCGGTAGGCCAGCCGATCCAGTTTCTTAATAACTTCGCGCCGCGCCAGATCAACGCCCGGATAGAGATAAAAGGCGTCTGAATAGACGCGGGAGGGGATGTTCCAGCGGCGGGTGACCGAGCTGAACTTGCGCTCCACGATTTTTTCCAGCCGCTTGACATGCGCGCCGATCAAGATGGCCAAAATGCCGGCCAGGGCCAGGGACAAGACAAAAATCCTGAACAGGAGCCGCCGTTTGCGGCGCCGCGGCCGCCAGCTTTGGTGGAGGGAGTCTTTTTGCAGTCGTTTAGGCATAGTTAGTCATGAGTCATGGGTCATGGGTCATGGGTCATGAGTGGCGTATTAAATCATCTATCATTTGTTTTTCCGTCGAAGTTCCGTACAGCACGTTCAATTCACGAATCCCCATGGGGCTGGTGACGTTGATCTCGGTTAATTTTTCACCGATCATGTCAAACCCGACAAAATCGAGCCTTTCTTATTTCGACCAGGCGGCTACGGCCGCGGTTATCTCTTTTTCTTTGGGGGTCAGCTCTGTTTTTTCAAACCGGCCGCCCAAATGAAGGTTGGCCCTAAACTCGCCCGGCTTGGTGGCCTTTCGAACAAAGGCCCCCAAGCTTTTGCCCCGCCAGAGCATCACCCGTTTGTCGCCTTCGGTCACGGCCGGCAGATATTCTTGGGCCATGAGGGTGTGGGGGAGAGAGACCGTGGACCGTGGACCGTGGACCATGGACTGTTTAAACCACTGAACATCCCGACCGCCGGCGTCATTCAACGGTTTGATGACGATACCGTCTTTAAACGGCGCGGCCCATTTTTTTAGCTCGGCGGTGTTGCTCCCGACCCATGTGGCCGGGATAAAAGGGAAATTCAGTATGGAGAGTTTTTCATTGTGCTTAAGCAGGGCGGAAGGGGGGTTGATCATACGAACTTTCCCCTCCAAAAAACTTAGCAACCAGAGATGATAGAGATACTCCTGATCAAACGGCGGGTCTTTTCGTAAAAAAAGTGTGCCGCAGTCGGCCAGCGGGTACGGTTTTTCCTCAACGATGCGATAAAAACAATGGGGATGGCCGGTTATTTCGATTTTTTTGCCGACGCCCCACACCTCGTTTTGTTTTAAAAAAAGGTCTTTGGGCTCCCAAACAAAAAGGGGACAACCGCGCGCGCCGATCTCACGCATCAGAAAAAGACTGGTTTCAGCTTCGCGGTTAAAATTGTCCAGGGGGTCGCAGATAAAACCGAAAGAAAGTTTTTGGGCCATCCTTTATGTTTCGCCCATCATCGACAAAAATGCAATGATGGCGTGGGTCTGGGCAAGCAGATCTCCGACGTCGAGGCTTTCATTGGGGCCGTGGATATTGGCGGTGGGATCAGCAAGGCCAATCATCAACAAAGGTGTTTGGGGAAACATCCGGCTGAAAGGATGAAGAAAACCGTTCGACCCCCCGATGGGAAGCAAGACGGACGGACGGCCGTAACCGGCGGCCAGGGCCGCGCCCATGATTTGTAAGGCGGGATGATCGAGGGGGCCTTCCCAGGGGGAAACCACCGGCCCGACGCGTTCGGCGGCGACGTGCGCCCCCAACGGCCGGGCGTGATTGAGAAGTTGAATAAAAATCTCGGCGGCCTGATCGGCATCGACCCCCGGCGGAATCCGCAACTGCAGGGTTCCCTCCACCGCGTGGGGAATCACGCCAGGCATCTGCCCATCCTCAACGATTTGACGAAGGTCCATGGTGGTTGCCGAAAATTGGCGGCCGACCTCGGCCAAAAGATGAGAGCCACTCACGGCCAATCGAACACCGTCCAACATCCTCCCGGAAACACGCAGGATGCTTTCAACGGTCCTGTTGTCCAAGCCGGACTCCCGCCAAGACGTTATCAGTTCATTCGGTATGGGTGGGACGAGGCCTCTTAATTCCTCAACCACAAGATCCACCCCCTCATCTCTTAATACATCATTCTCAAGAACCGACCAGGCCTGAAAGGCGCTGGGGACCTGGGGATTGAGGCCGGGATGGACACCCCCCTCAGCGGTTTGGACCCTCACCTTGAAGTTGGCCACGCCGCGGGCACTCACGGCAATCGTTGGAATATGGGTGTCCACATTGACCCCGTCGGTGACGACCAACGCACCGGGTGCCAAGCCCCTGCTTTGCAACCTTTCCTGTATCTGGAGCAAATGGCCGCCCAAGTTTGGGGAAAGAACTTCTTCTTCCCCCTCCACAATCACGACGACATTGACCGGCAGTTCCACCCCTGCCCGGTCAAAGGCCTCCACGGCCGCCATCGCGGAGACGGTGCCCGATTTATTATCCGCGGTCCCTCGGCCATACAAACGGCCATTTTTATAATAAACTTTATAAGGGTCATGTTCCCACTCTCGTTCTTTTACCGGTTGAACATCGGCATGGGCATAGATCAACACGGTCGGATTGGCGGGATCGACAATTCTTTGGGCGTAAACGAGAGGGTTCCCCTCTCCCCGTAAAATTTCCACCTGAAAACCAACGCCGGTCAGCAGGGAATGAATCGCTTCCATCACATCGCCGACTTGTCTGTTGGGCATGGTTTGCGAATCCGAAACGCTTGGAATGGAAACCAGCATGTCCAAGTTTTGAACGGCCGTGCGGCCGCCGACCTCCGCGGCGGAAAAAGTTCTGCCAGCCGCGTAGCCGAGTGGTTGGCGGGCTCTAAACCAAGAAGCCATCGCGGCTTGCACAACCGCACGCACTTTTTCTTGTTCGTCGGGTGAAATAAAAACGAGGCTTTGCGTCCCTTTTTCCTGTTGAGCCAAGATAGTTCCAAGAGGAGCCCCACCCTCCAAAAGTGTTTTGAGAGCCGCCGCATCCGCCATAAATGACTGGGCGGACCCATCCAAAACGGCGACTTCGGCCAGATTCCTCTCAATGTTGGTGGTTATTTCTGCCAATCCAGCGGAAGGGGCCAGCCCCCCGAACAGATGGGGCAGGGTGAACGAGCTAAAATTAACAGTGGTCATTTTTGGATCAATTCCAAAACTTTTTGGCGGGCGGCCCCGGCAAAATTTTTGCCGCTCGACGCGAAAATCACCGACCGGGAAACATTGATCAGAAGGCCGCCGCCGGATGAATCCTTCCCATACCGCAGCACTTCTGTCAAGAGGCCTCCTTGGGTCCCCACGCCCGGAATCAACAGCGGAAGGTTGGGGGCGATTTCACGGACCTTTTGGAGCTCTTGCATCCCGGTGGCCCCCACGACCAGGCCGCAGTTGTTGTTTTGATTCCATTCCTGAACAACTTTTTTTGCGACCTTGAGGTAGAGTTCGTCCTGAAATTCTTTTGCCCCCGGATTGGAAGTTCGGCACAAAATGTAACAGGTTTTGTCCTGATAATCGAGAAAGGGTTGAAGGGCGTCGCGGCCCAGGTAAGGGTTCAGTGTGATCGCGTCGGCTTGGAGTTCTTCAAAGGCGGCGCGGGCGTATTGTTGAGAGGTGTTGCCGATATCACCCCGCTTGGCGTCCCAAATAACCGGCATACCGGGGGATTGTTGATGGATAAACGCGATGGTTTTTTTCAGCGCCTCCCAGCCTTTCGACCCCTGGGCCTCGTAAAAAGCGGAGTTTAACTTATAGGCGGCGGCCAGATCGTGCGTGGCCTCCACAATCGCCTGGTTAAAGGAAAGCTGGGTCTGACCCTTGGGAAGCTTTTCCGCCTCACTGTCGAGGCCGAGGCAGAGGAAGTTTTTTGTCATCCGCCCTTCTTACCGTTCGCCAAGGCATTTTGTAAACCTTACAATTATTTTACTTTGACCTTACAATTAACCTGACAAAGGTTATAGCCTGTGTTATACATGGGGGGGTGGAAACCAAGGCGCTTATTCTCAAGTTGGTCAAATCCAAGCCGTTTGTTCAATCCAGGGACGTTCTCAAGCGCAAAAAGATATCCCGGCAAACATTGGCCCAGCATTTTCGTGAACTCATTGAGCAGGGAAAACTGATCAAAAAGGGGGAGACAAGGAATGCTCGCTATTTTTTGGCCGCCAAGGCCAAAAAAGGGATTGGACAAATTTCTGTTTTCAAAAAATCATTTTTCATCGAAGGACTGGGAGAAGATCGGGTTTTCGAGGAAACCAATCTTAAACTAAATTTAAAAAAGATTCTCTCCAAGGAAGGATTGGAAATCGGCCGATTTGCCTTTACCGAAATGTTAAACAACGCAATCGATCATTCCCGAGCCCCCAAAGTTGCTGTAGAGGCCTCTTGTGACGGCATCCATTTCCATTTCAAAGTGGAGGACAAAGGAATCGGCGCTTTTGAGAATTTAAAAAACAAGTTTAAATTACGGGATCACTTTGAAGCTTGTGAACTTATGTTAAAAGGAAAGCAGACCACCTCCCCGGAATTTCATACCGGCCAGGGCATCTTTTTTACCTCAAAGATAGCCGATTGGTTTAGACTCGAGAGTGCAAACCTCCTTTTGACTGTAGACAACACCCTCCCGGACCTTTTTCTAAAGGAGACAAAAAAAATCAGGGGGACCTCTGTTTCTTTTCGCATACGGCAGAAAACAAAAAAAGACCTAAAAGCGCTGTTTGATGAATATACGGATAGTGATTTTGAGTTTGATAAGACGCATATCACGATTCATCTGGTTCGAAAGGAGGGGAGCTATGTTTCCCGATCGGAGGCAAAAAGGATTTTATTTCGGCTGGACCAGTTTAAACGGATCCTGCTCGATTTTAAACATGTGGCTGGCATTGGCCAGGGTTTTGCCGATGAAATTTTCAGGGTTTTTCACAGTCAACATCCGGAAATAACATTGGAGCCGATTCATATGGCTGAGAGCGTCCGTTTTATGGTCGAGCGGGCAAGAGGCGGGCAACGCCCCCTGTAAGACGCCCGCGTTGTCAAAAAGCATCTTTCTTGGTAAATTGAGGCGTTATTGGGAGGGGTACCGAAGCGGCTATAACGGGCCGGTCTTGTCCCGATCTGGCGCGATTTTTTCCTTGAAAAAATCGCTGGCCAGATCGAGGATCCTCGCCGCCGCAAATGATTTTTTCACCCCTCACTTGGATCTGTCGAGCGGAGAGGTGGCCGAGTGGTTGAAGGCGCCAGTCTTGAAAACTGGAGTACCCTTACGGGTACCGTGAGTTCGAATCTCACCCTCTCCGCTCGATAGATCATCTCAATGAAGGCGCAAAAATCATGCGGTCGGCGGGAAAAACCGGTGTACCTTCGAGCGCCGTGAGTTCTGACCGAACCCGGGTACCCACGAAGTGGGTGGGTGAGGAAATCCCGTAGCGCGACAGCGCGGAGGGAGAATCTCACCCCCTCCGCCTATCTGTAACAAGGTTTGAACCCATTTCCAGCAAAATCCCATTTAACCGCCAGCCTCCAGTTCCGATGTCGCAAAAAGCGCGCCCCCGCCTTCAGCGGCGTCACGCTTTTTGCTGTGCCACTGTCCCCACTGCGGCGCAAGC
>JACQMB010000134.1 GCA_016203765.1 Deltaproteobacteria bacterium | reverse complement strand
GGTAACTGCGCAGGCGGGATTGAAAGATTTGGATGTGAAAGGGACAGTTCATCGGCTTGATGTAATAGGTTTGTCCCTCGACCTCCATCGGGGCGTACATATTTTCCTTGTAGAAATCCAAATGGCCGGAGGTCTCCCACAAATGGGCGCGGCCCACATGAGGGGTAATCACCCATTGATAGCCGGCGGCGGTCAGCTCGCGGCGCAGAAAATCCTCAATGAGGTGGCGGATGGTCGCCCCCTTCGGATGCCAAAGGATCAGCCCGCCGCCGATGTCGGGATTGATTGCGAAGAGGTCGAGTTGGGTTCCCAGTTTGCGGTGATCCCTTTTTTCGGCCTCTTCCAATTGATGCAGATAATCTTCCATCTCTTTTTGCGTGGAAAAGGCGGTCCCGTAGATCCGCTGGAGCATTGGGTTTTTTTCATCCCCGCGCCAGTAGGCCCCGGAGACTTTTAACAGTTTGAAGGCCTTGATGTCGCCGGTCTTGGCGACATGAGGTCCCTTGCATAAATCGGTGAAGTCGCCGTGGGTGTAGAGGCTGACTTGGTTGTCCGGAATTCCCGCCAGAATTTCGAGCTTGTAGTTTTCCTTCTGCTTTTTGAAAAGTTCGGCGGCCTCGGCCTTGGTCACCTCTTTCCGTTCGAACGGGTGGTCTTTTTTGATGATTTCGGCCATTTTTTTCTCGATTTTTTTCAGGTCGTCGGGGGTAAAGCCGCGCGGAAAATCGAAATCGTAATAAAAACCGTCTTCGATGACCGGCCCGATCGTGATTTTGGCTTCGGGAAAAAGTTTTTGGACCGCGTCGGCCATCACATGGGCGCACGAATGCCGCATTCTTTCGACGGGATCGTTTTCATGTCCGGCGCGGCAGACCATGGGGAAAGTGTTTTACAGATAAGCCCAGGAATATCAAGGGATTAGTTGGACCATGGACGAGGACCATGGTCTACGGTCTACGGTCCACGGTTCCTAATCCGACCACGCGGCTCATCTGATCGAAGACAAATTCCATGAAGCGTTTTTTGGAGTCGTTGTCCATCTGGTTGATCAAGACGCCGGTTTCAAAACTGGTGGGCGAAATTTTGTTCTGCCAGACCACCTCCCCCTTGGCGTTGATCTTTTTTTCCACGTCATCGCCCAGGTAAATTTCCAGGTCGAGCTTGGTGCCCGATGTCAACGCCGTGGGGGTCATCAGGCGCAGGCCGCCGGCCGAAATGTCGGAACTGGTCGCCTCGGCGTATTCGGAGAGTTTGCCTCCCGAATGTTCGACCGCGTAACTGACCGTCAGGGCAATGTCGAGGCGGGCATATTTGCGGCGGTTCTGGGGACCGGGGATCGGCATTATTTTTTGGCCTGCGAACGGGAAAGCCGGGCAAGCTCTTGCTGGAGTTTTACCCGATCACCGGCTTGGACACAACCCGTAAAATAGGAAATGATCCCGGAGAAAAAACCGGGCCGACAACCCGGCTTTCCCAAAAGGGTCTCGAGATAGGCAATCCTCGTGTTTCGGGGGGGATTGTCCTGTAAATTCCAAAGCAGTTCACTGGTGAACGTTCTCTTATAACCGCTAAGCTGGCACAGGATGTCTTGGCGCTCCCGCTCATCGATATAAAGATCTCCTTTTAGGGCATCCACAATTCCCCGGCGGGTCTCATGGTTTAAAAGACTCCCATGACCGACCCAATGAATATCCTCCACGGTCATTTGTCCGTTGTTTGATTCAAAGACAGCTTCCTGAATGTTGTAAGCCAGGGCGGCGGCGTTGGCTTCCATTGAATCTGCGCTGGTCAAGGCGGAAATATGGGCGTCAGTCCAGTCTGCCATAGGCTTTAAGCCTCCTAATACTATTATCGGCAGATACCCCTCAAAAGTTGCTTACTTTTCTCCCTCCCACTGCCGGGCTTTGATTTGGGCCTCTCCCAGCAGTTTAAGCGTCTTTTCCTCCATCGGATAGACCTGGGAGTAGACCACCTCGGCAATCCCGGCATTGATAATCATCTTGGTGCAGGCGAGGCAGGGCGAAAAGGTGGAATAAAGGGTGGCCCCTTTGATCTGCACCCCATGGTAGGCGGCCTGGACGATGGCATTTTCCTCGGCATGACAGCAGAAACAGTTTTCCAGATCGGTGCCGGAGGCGCCGAATTTTTGACAGCGGGGACAGCCCCCTTCGTTGCAATTTTTGATCCCGCGCGGGGTGCCGTTATAACCGGTGGAGATAATGCGAAAATCTTTGACGAGAATGGCGGCGACCCGGCGCTTGATGCAATTGCTCCGCAGGGCAACCTGTTTGGCGATCTGAATAAAATAACTGTCCCAGCCGGGGCGTTTGATATCCATCGCCAGGGTCTGCACGATCTCGCGGACCTTTTGTTGAAGTTCTTCCAGCGTGCCGTTGTTTTCAAGGCGGGCGTCGGCCATCTCCAGGGTTTGATTGAGCTGTTGATCGGTCGGCTTCTTTCCGGCGGCCTCCTTGGCCTCCTGATCGACAAAGGTTTCGTAAGTCAGTGTGTCGCTTTCGCGCGAGCGGAGTTTAATCCGTTTAAACCGGATTTTGGGATCGGCCTCCACGGCCAAAAGATAAAAGTTGTCCTGACCGCGGAGGACTTCCACCTCGGAGGGGTGCCGGATCGAATCGATCACGTAGTTTTGATCGGGTTCCAGCTTTTGCGAAATAATCACGGCCAGCGCCCCAGCCCCCTTTTGGGCCCGAAGCCCGTTGGCGAAATCGGTCAGGTTTTTGCGCGTCACGGTTTGGTTTTGCTTCTTTAACTCCTGGCGCAACACATCCGAGAGGGAATCATACCGAAACCCCGCCTCCTGTAAAACCTTGGCGACCTCTCCCTTCCCGGAACCGTTTTTGCCGACGAGGCCGATGATCATGCGGCTGGGTGTTTAGCAAACTTGACCTGGTAAGGCAAGCAAGCTATTAAATTTGCAGCCAAATGATGCTCCAGGTCGAAAACTTACGCAAAAGTTTTGGCACCGTCCGGGCGGTCGGCGGGATCGGATTTTCCGTAAAAAAAGGAGAAGTGGTGGGGCTGTTGGGGCCCAACGGGGCCGGAAAGACCACCACCATGCGCCTGGTGACCGGTTTTTTGCGGCCGGAGAGCGGAACCATCACCGTGAATGAAATTCCGGTGTTGGAAAAATCGATCGAGGCCCGCCGCCACATCGGTTATCTCCCCGAAAACGCGCCGCTCTATCACGACATGGAAGTCACCGAGTTTTTGGCCTACGCGATGCGGCTTCGAAAGATCGATCCCAAACAACAACCCGGCCATCTCAAAACCGCGATTGAACGGTGCGCCTTAAAAGAGGTGGTCGGCCGGCCGATCGGGGAACTCTCCAGAGGCTTTCGCCAACGGGTGGGACTGGCCCAAGCCTTGATCCATCAGCCGCCCCTGTTGATTTTGGATGAACCGACCTCCGGCCTCGACCCCCATCAAATTCAGGAAATCCGAAACCTGATCAAGGAAATCGGCAAAGAACGAACCGTGATTTTATCGACCCACATCATGCAGGAGGTGGAAGCGGTCTGCCAGCGGGTCCTGATCATGGCCAAGGGAAAGCTGGTCGGGGAAGGGACCTTGGCGGAATTAACCAAAATGGGAAAAGGCCTCTCCCGCTACTTCGCCAAAATCAAGGCCTCGCCAAAAGAGATTGAACAAAATGTCGGCAAACTTTCCGAATTAAACCTGGCAGAGATTCAAGGCGCCTCCAATGGGACTTGGGCCAGCGTGGTGCTAACCAGCGAAAGAACGGAAGATAAATGTGAAGCCATTTTTCAATGGGTGGTAAAAAATAATTGGAGTTTGGGAGAATTGAGGCGGGAGGCGACCTCCCTGGAGGAGATTTTCCTGGAGCTGACCAAACAATGAAAACAGCGGGCTCACAATGACATCCATAATCTGGACGATCGCCAAGCGGGAATTCAAGGCCTACTTTGTCAGCCCCATGGCCTACGTCTATCTCACCGCCTTTTTGGTTCTGGTCCACTGGCTCTTTCTGCGGAGTTTCTTTCTGATGGGGGAGGCCTCCCTACGCCCCTTCTTTGGCTTGATGCCGTGGGTCTATCTCTTTGTTGTGCCGGCGGTAGCGATGGGAAAATGGGCGGAGGAGAAAAAAACCGGCACCATTGAACTTCTCTTTACCTATCCGATCGCCGAACCGGAGGTGGTGGCGGGAAAATTTTTGGCGGGGCTGGGGCTGATTCTGACCGCCCTCCTCCTGACTTTTCCCCTCCCGGTCACGGCGACTCTGGTCGGGGATGTCGATTGGGGCCCGGTCATCGGCGGCTATCTGGGATTGATCTTTCTGGGCGGGGCCTATCTCGCCATCGGGCTTTGGATTTCGTCACTAACCGAAAACCAGATCATCGCCTTTATCGTCGGCGTGGTCGTCTGCTTTTGCCTCTTTATCGTGGGTGAGCCGATTGTCACCGCCGGCCTTCCCCACACGGTCGTGACTCTTCTGCAATACCTGGGACTGGGCTCCCATTTTGAATCGGTCGGCCGGGGCGTTTTGGACACGCGCGATTTGATTTATTATTGCTCCGTCATCGGATTTTTTCTCTTTTTGAATTTAAAATCGACGGCCGGCCGGCGCGTTTTGATCACCACGATCCTGATCGCCCTGGGCACCCTCAATCTCCTGGCCGCCCGCCATTTTGCCCGAATCGACCTGACCGAAAATAAACTCTATACCCTGGCCCCGGCTACGAAGGGGATTTTAGGCGGCCTGGAGGATATGGTAACACTGCGGCTTTATTTTTCCACCGAACTTCCCCCCGAATTGCTGGCCCTGCGGCGCGACGTGCAGGACCTGCTGGGCGAATTTAAAAATCACGCGGAGGGAAAAGTCCATGTCGAGTTTCATAATCCCCAGGAAAACGCGGTGGAAGAACAAAAGGTGCAGATGATGGGAATTCCGCCGGTGGAGGTGAACGTCATTAAAAAGGACAAACAAGAGGTGGCCAAGGTTTATCTGGGAATGAGCATCGGTTTTGGGGCCCAACAGGAGGTGATCCCGCTGATTCAAAATACCGGCAATCTGGAATATCAGCTGGCCGCGGGGATCATGAAAGTGACGCAGGCGAAAAGGCCGGTGTTGGGGTGGTGGGGTGGGGAGGACCGTGGACCGTGGACCGGGGACCAAGGACCTGAAGAAGGTCGGTTTGGTTTGTTGAAAAACTATTTGGGGGAACGTTTTACAATCCTTGATATTCAAGAGACCAGTCTTGATCAACTCACGCCGGAAAAAATTCCGGTTCTCATTTTTCCGGTGCCGGAGAAGCTCTCGAAGGCTGAAATGGAAGCCTTTCAAAAATACGTAACAGCCGGGGGTAAGGGACTGCTTTTTATCGACCGGTTTTTTGTCGGGATGGGCGAGGGGGGGATCCTCCCCAAACCTGTGGCAAATCCGTTGGAAGAATTTTTGGCCGGCTTCGGTGTGACGGTGGAGCCCGACCTGGTGGTTGATCAATCCAACGCCATGGCCACCTTTACCGGCGGATTTTTCAACTACCATATCCCCTACCCTTTTTGGGTGCAGATCCGTCCCGAGGGGTTTAACGCCGAGGTCCCTTTTGTGGCCGATTTGAACAGCCTGGTTTTGCCCTGGACCAGTTCGGTTAATTGGAAGGAAAAAGAGGGGGTGAGCGCCAAGGCCCTGTTTACGACCACCCCCCTGGCGGCCAAGACGGGTGCCCTC
>JACQMB010000133.1 GCA_016203765.1 Deltaproteobacteria bacterium | reverse complement strand
GTGTGTGACGAGGGATTTGTCCCCAATGCGGAGGGGGTTTGTGTGATTTTCCCGGATCCGGTTCTGGAGGCGGGGATCCGGGCGGCGATCGCCCTCCCGGAGGGGGAGATTACCATGGAAGCCCTCCAAGCCATAACCGCCCTCAATCTCTCCATCGTGCCGGGGGCCCCGGCAGATACCCCACGGATTGCCGACCTGACCGGCCTGGAACATTGCACCGCCCTGCGGGTTCTGCTTCTGCGCTTTCACAATATCAGCGACATCGGCCCCGTCTCCGGCCTGACGAGTCTGACCCGGCTTGACGTCGGCGGCAACAACCTCTCCAATATCGGTCCTTTGGAAGACCTGGTCAATTTGACCAGACTTTCCCTTAGCTCCAATCCCATTACCGACTTCGCCCCCATTGCTGGCCTGACCCATTTGACGGAACTGCTCCTCGCCTCCAACAACATTACAGAGATCGGTTTCCTCGCCGGCCTGACCAATCTGACTCAGCTTGTCCTCAGCCTCAACGACATTAGCGACATCGGTCCCCTCGCCGACCTGACGAATCTGACCATTCTTTTGCTTGCTTCCAACGCCATCACCGGAATCGGTCCCGTCGCCGGCCTGACCAATCTGACTCAGCTTGTCCTCAGCCTCAACAACATCAGCGACATCGGTCCCGTCGCCGGTTTGACGCATTTGACTCAGCTTGATCTCCGCACCAACACCATCACCGACATCAGCCCCCTCCGGACGGCCCACGAGGCGGGAGCCTTCCCACCCCGAAGCCGAATCTGGCTAATGGCGAACCCCTTTGATCCGGATGAGGAGGCGAATCAAACCACCATCGAGACCCTCCGGGCGGATGGGGTGACCGTTCACCTACACTAGGCTTATCGACGCGGTTCAATGCCCAATGCCGGCGGTCAGGGCATGAACCGAAAGCAATTACTCGAATGTTTTGATCGGAGTCCCGCAACCCAGCGAGCGGGCGCGATCCCGGGCGGCCTCTGCATCCCAAAACCACTCATCGATCTCGCCGTTGACAAAGACATACCACGATTGGTCCTGCGTGCGCAGAATTGCGCAATGAACTTGATCTGATTGGGGCGGGGTCCCGTCGCACTTTCCGGCCTGTGTTAAAGCATTCAGGTGATTCTCGGCATCCTTCCGCGACGACCAAAAGTATTTAAGGGAGCGGTTGGCAAAGACATTAAAGATATCGCCCGAGGAGGTGCTTATTTCGCATCGATTCGGTCGAGGACTGCCATCCCCTCTCCGGCGGGAACGGAGGGCGTTTCGCATAATGGAAAGGTCTTCGAGAGAAACCGTGACGAAAAGAGGGGTGCGTCTTTCATCGACACACAGGGGTTGGGGCGCCTGTGTGATATGAACACCCTCGTTATCCAGAAGATAATGGTCGGCGGCGCGGAAGCGTCCCTTGGTGCTTTCACCGCAAAAGGTGGAGCGAAAAATATCGCCGTCGCGGTCAATCTCGATGACCGTTTTTGTGCCGTCGCCGTTTGTTGCTTCAACGCGGAGGGTATTCCTTTTGGTTTCGGCCATCTTGGCGCAATCAAGAAAGGGAGAGCCGTGCGCGCGGTTGAGCTTGTCGATAATTTTTTGAACCTGTGGAGGGCAGGACGCCGCGGGTCTGGATGGAGTGGGCATTGGAAACCTCCTCGTTGCGAAAGACCCTAGTATTTTTATCTCTCAAAGGGAAGAAAAATCTGCGGACAACCGGAACTTCTAATCATTTCAATGGGTTTTTCATCCGCATCTTTGTCTTCCTGGACATTTCCTTTCATGGCATAGTGCCGAGGTGTTTAACGCTGATCTTTTGTTTCTGGCCCCTGTGATTTTTGTCGCCGGATTTATCGATTCTATCGCCGGGGGCGGGGGCTTGCTCACGGTCCCGGCCTATCTGATCGCGGGGATTCCCCCCACTCAAACGCTGGGGACCAATAAATTTGTCTCAACTGTTGGGACATTCGTCTCCACCGGGCGCTATGTTTTGAACAAACGGGTCCTTTGGCCGGTGGCTTTGGTCGGCGTGCCGTTTTCACTGGCGGCCGCGGCGGCGGGTGCCAATTTCGTGGCGATTATCCCCGATGCGCTGGTGGCGAAAATTATTATCGTTGCCCTGCCGGTGGCGGCGGCGTTTACCTTGATTCCCAAACCGAAGGGGCACAGGGAAATACCGATCCGCTGGAAATCACTCCGGCTCTATACGATCATTCCGCTCATCACCGTCACCCTCGGCGGGTATGACGGGATGTTCGGACCGGGGACCGGGAGCCTTCTTTTGTTGTGTTTATATGGTGTGGCTCGGCTCAACTTTTTGCACGCGGCCGCGACCGCCCGCTTTTTCAATCTTTTGTCGAATCTGGCGGCCTTGGTCGCTTTTCTCTCCCATGGCGCGGTCCTGTTTGGTATCGGCATTCCATTGGCACTCTTTAGCATGGGAGGCCATTATCTGGGGAGCCACTTGGCTCTCAAACACGGCGACCGCCTGGTTCGGATCATGTTGGCTGTTGCTTTAACCCTCCTTTTGTCTTATCTCCTTTGGAAATATACAGGTTGAACTTTTTGTTACCGCATGGCAATTTTGAATCCCAATTTTGTTGTTCCTGCTTTTGCCGGTCCCGCTTCATTTTCTCAGGCGGTGGTCGGAGGCCCATTTGATCAAACGCAACTGGCCTGGACCGAGGCGGCCTTCGAGCAGGATGAAAACCTAGCGGAGCTGGCTGGCCTTTTGCAGGCGGTCCGGGAAGGGCGCTTCGTTCACTCCTCCAAAATCGAGGCGGTCGCCTCCAAACATCAAACAAAGATACGGATGGCCTTGATGCGGGGTCGGTCGTGGAAAGTCGATGCCACCCCAACCAAAAGTTTTGGTTTGGTCCCGCAGGAGGTGAGGCAATCTCTTCATCACGCGGCTTCTCTCCTCCATCCCAACGGTGCCTCGGCGATCGGATGGCGGGCGGCGGGACAAAAGCCGAAGACGGCAATCCCCGGGACCGTAAGGACTTGGAGAGTGAATCCGGAGCCAAGTTTTGAAGATGCCAAACGGTTTGCCGAAATTTTGGTTAGGCACAAAGATAGCGTGCTGTTGGCGGAATACAGAAACATGTTAATTCAGACCCTTCCCCTGCTTTCCCCTGTGCAACATTTGGAGCTGCTTTCCACTCTCTTTCATATACGAGACCTTTTTTATGATTTATTGAACCACTTGCCGGAGGAGAATAAACTTCGCCTGTTTCGATTTTTATCGGAAGAGTTTCAAGCCTTTGAAAAAGGGAGCCAACGCATGAATCTGGTGGAGACCGAAACTTATGTGCATCTTTTACTGGTCCTGGAGGATCATCATTTTGAATTTCCTTTAAAGCGGGTGGTCTCTTTGGAGAGAAATCGACTCCTCACAACTGCTGTTCCATCTGTTTTTTCAAATAGGGTTCAAAGGCTTCGGGGCGATCCGGCCGTCCGGCCGGCCGCACTGGCCGTGATGAATGATCGCAGCGCCGATGCAAAAAAGAGACTCCACGCCTTGATCGATTACGCCTATTCCTTTTGCGGCGAGATTTCTTACGCGGCGGTTCGGCTGATTCTTTTGAAAGGGGAACGATGGTTGAAAGGCGAGGCCTCGGAATGGGAGTTTTTGGCGGAGGGGGCCGATCCGGCCGATTTCGATTTCGTGGAGTTACCCGACGGGGAAAAGATTCGGGAGTTGGCGACCGACCTTCTGGAGCAGGAAAATACACTGCGGGGCCTGCCCACAGTTGGGGGGAAGGTGAGAGACATTTTGGGGAGGGCCGGGGTTTGGCAAGGTTTTGTAACCTGGCACACCTTGTTGAAAGGTGAGGAAGAGAATCTTTTGCTTTGGCCGGCCCGCGATCCCCGGACGTTGGCCGAAACGGTGGAAGAATTGCTCCGGCGGGGCGCTCAGAGTTCCCATCCATTTCGGTTGAGTGTGACTGTCTCGGGGCGGGTGGGCGACACTCTAAAGCCGGCGGCATTGGCCGTCGAGGCCCTCCTCCCCTCCCCCTTTCCCTATCCGAAGGTAATTAAGGCGCAGGTTCCGGGTTTTGAGTGGTTTGCACCGGTAGTAGAAGGGGGATACTTTGGGCCACTCGGCTTCATCAATTTGGACGACCCCAGGGATCAAACGGATCAATCGAGAGCGAGGCGATACGATTATCTCTTCACCGCCTTTGTCTACCCCCCCGGCGCAGGATTTTTTTTCCCGGAGGACCTTGTAGAACCGAAACCGAGATGGCGAGAAAGATTGAAAGTATGGGAGCGATGGTTTCCCCCATCCACCGATCCTGCGGACACTTGGCGTCGGGCCTTTCGTCGTTTTACATTGGAGTATCAACCGGAGTTGCTCAGTCTGCGTGAAGACCCGAGGGGGAACGGTATCGTTGTGCTGCGTCTGACCCGCCAGGAAAAATCAAAACGGATTATTTGGCGCCCCTCCGCCTCCGATCAAAAGGCCATGATGGTCGCCTCCCAAACCGATTTGACCTTTGAAGTTCGCCGGCGCTTTTTTGTAGAATGGATGCGGGATCATGCCCGGCAGGCCTGGCAAAAGGTGATGGAGGCGGCTTGGGCGTTGGAGGTTTTAAGAAAAGGACCCGAATTGGTTTTAAGCACCGGGGGGAGTTTCAGTCCCGAACAACAGGCCGCACTGATCGAGTTGGGAGCTTTCTTTTGGTCGGAAATGAAAACATTGATCGGTGCCAAAGGGCTGGGGAGGATTTTGAAAACCCCTTGGGTGGGGAACAAAGACTGGAGGGCGATTCGCAAAGATATGACCGCTTATCAGGAGGCGATGGCACAAGATCCGGCTTGGAAACAGGAGATTGTTGATCTGATTGAAGCAACTGTTCTAGATGTCCGACAAATATTGAGGCTTGAATGAATCCGCAACGCGAAATTTTGGGCGGAAAGAACGTCGTCCTGGAGATTTTAAAGGCCGGCCGGCGCAAGGTCTATAAAGTTTTTTGGGCCCGGAAGGCGGGGGACGCGAAATCGGAGGAGCTGAAAAACCTGCTTGCGTCAAAAAACATCCCCGTTAACGAGGTCCACCCATCGGAAATCGCCAACATGACCGGCTCCAACGAACACCAGGGGGTGGCCGCCCAGGTCTCGGCTTTTCAATATGCCGAGCTGGAGGAGGTCATCCAAAAGGCCATAGAGGATAAAAAGGGGGGATTTTTGGTCCTTTTGGATGAAATCCAGGACCCTCACAACGTGGGGGCGATTATCCGGACCGCCCACCAATGCGGGGCGAGCGGACTGATTCTCCTTAAACATCGCCAGGTACCCATTACCAATGCCGTTTGCAAGGCGGCGGCAGGGGCCCAGGAGTGGCTTCGAATAGTTAAAGAAGTAAATTTAGTTAATGTTATTAACTATTTAAAAAGTAATAATTTTTTTATTTATGGATCTACAGGGGACGGGGGCGAATCTATCTTTGAGGAAAAATTCAATTTTCCCATTGCTCTGCTCCTTGGCAGTGAAGGGAGGGGTTTAAGAAGGCTGGTGCGGGAACACTGCGACCGTTTGCTGACTGTCCCGATGGATGGAAATATCGACTCCCTGAACGTCTCGGTTGCCGCCGGCATCTTCATGGGGCAAATTTTGTGCCAACGCCATTTAAGCCCTTGACAACCTTAGGGAAATTCCATAGAAATCATTGGCTTTTATAATTTTTAAATTGGGGCCGGTAGCTATTCGTAAAAATTGATCAAAAATTTTTTCGATGCGGTAACGCAAGTGGAGAGGTTTTTGTCTTTAAAACGATAACGCCGGCGTAGCTCAGTTGGTAGAGCAACTGATTTGTAATCAGTAGGTCGCTGGTTCGACTCCAGTCGCCGGCTCAGAGAAGTTATGGAATTGATTGAATCTGTTAAGAACTTGTACGCAGAAGGACTTTCTGTGCGGGAAGTGGCTGGGAAGCTTAGTGTGAGTATGAATAGTGTGTATAAACTAATGCGGCGAAAAGGGATCCCACGTCGGAGTTCTGCAGAAACAAATAATTTTAGATATTTAAGAAAGGCTCCTTCGTTTAAGCCTTCCTATGTAGAGTTTGTTCATCAAGCGATGTTAAAGACCATGGGTGTGGCTCTTTATTGGGGAGAGGGGGCTAAGAGAGGTTGGAGCATTGATTTTGCGAACAGCGATCCTAGGATGGTAAAGATTTTTGTAAAATTTTTAAGGGAGATTTGTGGGGTAAAAGAATCAAAATTAGGCCTTTATTTGTATTGTTATCCTCAACACGACGTAGATGAGCTTATGAATTTTTGGTCAAAGGTTACAGATATTCCCAGAGAGAAGTTCAGTAAACCTTATGTGCGAACCGATGCTAAGGGTAAGTTGGGCTCTAAGATGAAACACGGTCTGATCCACGTTCGGTACCATGATAAAAAATTGGTGATGCAAATAAATAAATGGATCGAGGAGTGTTTTGAAGAAATACTTGCGAGTGGGAGGGGTACTCAAGCGGCCAAAGAGGTCGCGCTGTAAACGCGATGCCGTACGGCTTCGGAGGTTCGAATCCTCCCCCCTCCACAAT
>JACQMB010000013.1 GCA_016203765.1 Deltaproteobacteria bacterium | reverse complement strand
GCCACCAATATGGGTTACGCCCGGAACGCGATCATTGTCCATACCGCCGATTCCCTGATTGCCGTCGGCGGCGGCGAAGGGACCTTGTCGGAGATCGCGATCGCGTTGAAGCTGGGCAAGCCGGTGCTCGGTTTGGATACTTGGGCCATCGAAGGGGTTAGGCCGGTCTCCTCACCGGACGAGGCGATAGCCTTTTTGAAACAAAATCACGCATAGGGCGAACATCCCCAGTGACATTCCTGCCGATAAACCGGCGGAGGTCAAGAGCGACAGATCGTGCACCCCCAAAACGCCGTAACGGGTTCCGTCGATCATGTAGAGAAGCGGGTTGAAACCGGAGATCGTCCGCCAGATGCCGGGCAGAAGATCGACCGAATAAAAAACGCCCCCCAGATAAATCAGCGGCGTGATGATAAAATTTTGCGCCGTGGCGAGGTTGTCCCAGGTCTTGGCCCGGAGGGCCCCGACGATTCCCCAACAGCCGAAAAACACCGTTTGGGTGATTAAAAAGAAAAGGGTCCAGCCCAAATGATACGGCGGTTGTTTCAAAAGCAGGAGGGAAACAGCCAAGGTAACGAGCCCCACCAGCATCCCGCGGGCGATCCCGCCCCAAAGAAAAGCGGTGACCAGCTCGATGGAGCGCAAGGGGGCCGCCAGCATGTTGTCGATGCTTTGGTCGAAGCGCGACATGTAGAGGGCAAAAGAGCAGTTGGTGTGGGCGTTCATCATCGCCCCCATGGCGGCCAGTCCGGGGACGATAAAGAGAATGTAGGAAAGGCCGTGAATTTCTCGGATGCGATCCCCCAGCGAGAATCCGAAGATCAAGATAAACAGAATGGTGGTGACGATCGGCGGAAAAATGGTCTGTTTCCACAGCCGGGTAAAACGAAACCACTCCTGGCGCAGGAGGGTTACAAACGGGGTGCCATTTCCCATTGCTGAGCCTCCTCCATCCTTTTTCCCGTCAAATTGACGAAGACTTCCTCCAACGTTCCCGGTCGGACAAATCGCCGGACCGGTTTTCCCTTTTGACCGTGCTGGACAATCAATTTTTGCGGGGTGTCGCAGGCGACAATTTTGCCTTCGTGGATGATCGCCACCCGGCCGCACAACTGCTCGGCCTCTTCGATATAGTGCGTGGTCAGCAAAATGGTCCTGCCGTTTTGGTTGATCGTTTTTAAAAAGTCCCAAAGCTCATGCCGCAGTTCCACGTCGACGCCGGCGGTCGGTTCGTCCAGAATCAAAATTTTGGGATCGCTCATCAGGGAGCGGGCGATCATGAGGCGGCGTTGCATTCCCCCGGAGAGATTGAATTTGCCCACTTTTCTTTTTTCCCACAGGCCGAAGCGTTTTAACAATTCTTCCGCGCGCTGTTTGGACGTTTTGCGGTCAAACCCGTAGAATCCCCCCTGGAATTCCATGATTTTTTGAATGGGAAAATAGGTGTGGACGTTGATCTCCTGCGGGCAGAGGGCCATCAGCTTTTTGGCGGCCATCGGTTCCTGGCGGTTATCCAGGCCCATCACCTGAATGGCGCCGGCATCGGGCCTGACCAGCCCCATGATGGCGCTGATCAGCGTGGTCTTCCCCGCCCCATTGGGACCCAGCAGGCCGAAGAACTCGCCTTGGCGGATGGCGAGATCCACCCCCTTGAGGGCATGCACGTTTTGAAAGGATTTTTTAATCCCCGAAATCTCGATGGCGTTCATGAAACGGCTCAAGGTAGCGAAGCCTTTGATTGACTTCAAGTTGAATTATTCCAAGCGAAAATTGGTCCCAGTTCTCTTCTTGATTGAGGATAAATCCCCCCATTTTATATTATACGACCAGCCATCCTCTTTTATTAAAAATCAAGTAATATCAATAGGTTATAAAAATTTTAGACAAGGAAGCACTTGGCCTCCCTTTTGCTTGTAATAGGGGTGATATGAAGAAACGACTCGCAATATGGATCATGGGGATAGCGCTTTTAATGCCCAATATTTCCTTTGCCGCCTCGACGGACAAAGGCGAGGGTCAAAAGAATAAAAAAACTGCTTCGGCCAAAATGGATCTGGCTATTCGTGACTTGGCATTGTTTGGCAAAAGTTCCCGCCTACCTCAGAGCGAAAGAGACAGAAATATTAACCACTCCCCAAAAAAGTTCTACCTCGGAATCCACATTGTTTTTTAACTGGCGCGCCCGGGAAGATTTGAACTCCCGACCCCCTGATCCGTAGTCAGGTGCTCTAATCCACTGAGCTACGGGCGCAGGCAACAATTTTTATATCTTGCCCAACAGCATGAACGCGATCACCAGGGCGTAGATGACCAGTGATTCGATCAGCGCCAGGGCGATGATCATCGGGGTCATTACCTTGGCCGAGGCCTCCGGGTTGCGGGCGATCCCTTCCAGCGCCGATGCGGCCGCTTTTCCCTGTCCCAGGGCCCCGCCAAAGGCGGCGATCCCGATGCCAAGGCCGGCGCCCAGGGCGAGTCCGGCCTTCACAAACGTAAAGGCCCCCTCGCCGGTTTCGCCGCCCTCGGCCGCCAAAAGCACTGCCGGGCTGGTCAGTGCCGCGAACAGCGTGAATACGATTTTTTTGATCATCTTCTCCTCCCTTTCTTTAATGGTGTTCAGTCTCCGTTGCCAAGGCGATATAGATAATCGACAAAAGTGAAAAAACAAAGGCCTGAATAAACGAGATAAAAAGCCCAAGCCCCAAAAAAATAACCGGAACGAGAAAAGGGATCAGATCGGAAAAAAGCCCCAGGACCATATGGTCTCCGGTCATGTTGCCGAACAAACGAACGCTCAAACTGACCGGCCGGACCAGATGGCTGATCAGTTCAATGATCAACATCAACGGCCCCAGCCAAATCACCGGCCCCAAAAAATGCTTCAGATAATTTTTGATTCCACCCTCTTTGATGCCGACGTAATTGTAATAGAGAAAAACAACCAGCGCGCAAGCCCCATTGGTGTTTGTATTTCCCGTTGGCGGTTCCAGCCCCGGAATCAATCCGATCACGTTGCAGGCAAAAATATAGACAAACAGGGCCCCGATCAGCGGGAAATATTTCCAGGCCCTCTCTCCCATCACCCCTTCCATCAGCCCCAGGATTGCCTCCACCGTCACCTCAAACATTGTGGCGGGGGTCGGCTTGCCGCCGGGAATTAAACATTTTTCGGTTTGGCGCAGGCGCAAATGGGAAAACGCGGCCAGGGCGATTAAAAACAGACCGGCGGCGGCGGCCAAAACAATATGTAAATATTGGTGCGGGACTAATTCCATTTCAAGACTCTCGACAAAGGGAGAATCACCGTTGCCGAAAAACCGGTCAGAAAACCGATCGGATCCATTTCCGATCGTTGCATCAAAACCCAAATAACAAAGGCCAAAATGCCTAACTTAAAAAGGCCCAAAAAGGCAACCCACGTTTTGGAGCCCCCTTTTTTAATGAGCCGTTGACCGCTCCACAACCAGGCCGCCGTATTGGCCAGACCGACGAGGAGCCCCAGACCCAGGGAAGGTGCAAATTGCATCGCTATTTTTGCCGCCAGCGTAGTATCCGAATCAAATTGTAAAGTCCACCCACAAATCCGGAAACCAGGCCGCTCAAGGCCAACCAAGGGCCGGTCCCCCATTTTTCATCAAAAAAATTCCCGATAAACCAGCCGGCAACCACGGTCAGGGCCAGTTGGATGCCAACCCCACCATAAATCCCTAAACTTATCCAAAAATCATCCCTTTTCATACACTTAACCTGGTATCCGCTACCCAGCTAGTTAAAATTCATTAGTTATGTCAAGCAGTTAGTATGGTATCCGCTACCTGGGCAAGCGTTTTTTCTATGTCGTCTTTGGTGTGGGCCAAACTCACAAAACAGGCCTCAAATTGGCTGGGCGGCAGGTAAATACCCCCTTTTAGAGCCCCGTGAAAGAATTTTTTGAAGGCCTCCGGGCCCTTCTCAAAGAAGAGAGTCCACATCGAACCCACGGATTGAATACGAGCAGGAATTTTTTTTGTCCCAATGATTTCCTTTATGCCGCTCGTCAAGAAGGCGGAAATTTCGTTGAGGCGATCGTAGACCTGGTATTGGGTCAACTGTTCCAGCGTTTTAATCCCGGCGGTCATGGCCAGAGGATTGCCGGACAAAGTTCCGGCCTGGTAGACTTTTCCAAGCGGCGCGACCTGGTCCATCAGATCTTTTCGGCCGCCGTAAGCGCCAACGGGGAGGCCGCCGCCCAGGATTTTTCCCAGGCAAGTCAGGTCAGGCCGAATTTTATAAAGCTCTTGGGCTCCCCCCAGGGCCACGCGAAAACCGGTCATCACCTCGTCAAAGACGAGCAGTGCGTGGTGCGCATCGCACAAATCACGAAGTCCCTGCAAAAACCCCTCAACCGGCGGCACGCATCCCATGTTGCCGGCGACCGGTTCAACGATCACACAAGCGATTTTCTCCTTGTGTTGTTGAAACAGCCGCTCCACCGAACCCAAATCATTGTAGTTGGCCACCAAGGTGTGTTTGGCGAAATCTTTCGGCACCCCCGCGCTGGAGGGGATGCCAAACGTCGCCGCCCCGGAGCCGGCCTCCACCAGCAAAGTGTCGGCGTGGCCGTGATAACAGCCTTTGAACTTGATGATCTTGTCCCGGCCGGTGGCGCCGCGCGCGAGGCGGACCGCGCTCATGCAAGCCTCGGTGCCGGAATTGACGAAGCGGATTTTTTTAATCGAGGAGAAAATTTGGATGACCATGGCGGCCAGGCGGCTTTCCAATTCGGTCGGCGCCCCGAAACTTAAACCCCTCTCCGCGGCTTCCCGCACCGCCGCCGCCACCTTCGGATGCGCGTGCCCCAAAATCGCCGGGCCCCAGCTTCCCACGTAGTCAATATATTCGTTGCCATCGGCATCCCAGAGCTTCGCGCCCAAGGCGCGCGCGATAAAAGGAGGGTTACCGCCCACAGCCCCAAACGCCCGCACCGGCGAGTTGACCCCTCCGGGCATCAGTTTTAGCGCTTCATCAAATAATTTTTCTGAAGTTTTTAGTCCGTAGTCCGTAGTCCGTGGTCCGTGGTCCATTTCAAGCCGGTTTCAAGGAAAATCGAATAGTGTCGAACAACCCGCGGAGCGAACTAAACGTATCATCCACCGCGCTCGCTTCATAGCCGCAGTGGACCATGCAGTTGGCGCATTTGGGATTGCGCCCGGTTCCGTAATTTTCCCAGTCGGTTTTTTCGATCAGCTCCTTGAATGTTTTGAAGTAACCCTCCTGCAGAAGGTAGCACGGTTTTTGCCAACCGAAGATATTGTAGGTGGGATTGCCCCACGGCGTGCAGAAGTATTCGCGTTTGCCCCTCAAAAATTGTAAAAAGAGGGGGGACTGGTTGAACCGCCACCGCTTGTTCGGTTTCGCAAAAATTGCCTCAAACAACGCCT
Organism: Deltaproteobacteria bacterium; assembly: GCA_016203765.1. GTDB lineage: Bacteria > UBA10199 > UBA10199 > SPLOWO2-01-44-7 > SPLOWO2-01-44-7 > JACQMB01. Next base: position 9,862 of record JACQMB010000013.1, on the reverse strand, counting down.
TGGTCTGCCGCCTTTGCAAAAAATGATCCTGATCGGGGGCCTTTTCATAGGGATAGCCGGGCGAGACCATCATCCCCTCGATGCCCAAATCCATCATCGCGTCGAAAAACTGCCGCACTCGCTCCGGCTTGGCCCCCAAAAATAAAGTGGTATTGGTAGTTACCCTAAACCCCCGCGCCAAGGCTTCCTTGATCCCCTCGACCGCCTGTTCATAAACCCCGTCGCGGCAGACGGCGTGATCGTGTTCTTCCTTCAACCCGTCCATATGGACGCTAAAAGTCAAAAACTTGGTCGGCTGGAAAAGATCCAGCTTGCGTTTGAGCAGGATCGCATTGGTGCAAAGATAGATATATTTTTTACGCGCCACCAACCCTTGAACAATCTGATCGATCTCGGGATGGATCAACGGCTCCCCGCCGGGAATCGAGACCACCGGCGCGCCGCAGTCGTCGACCGCCCGAAGGCACTGTTCCGGCGTGAGGCGCTGTTTCAAAACAGGTTCCGGGTATTGAATCTTGCCGCAGCCGGCGCACTCCAGATTGCACCGGAACAACGGCTCCAGCATCAGGACCAGGGGATAGCGCTTGTTCCCTTTCAGCTTTTGTTTCAAGACGTAGGCTGAAATGGTGAAGGCCTGGGAGAAAGGAACGCTCATAGGCTTGCCAGTTAACCATGATTCCTCTATGAAGGTCAATAAAAGGGTTATGATTGTCGCGGCGCTCAAGGACGAAATACGCGAGTTTCAGGAAAAGATGGGTGTGGATGCGACCATCCATTTCCAGCCGGCCCTGTTTTGGCGGGGGAAGTTTTTCAACAGGGAGGCGGCCCTGCTGACGGCCGGCATCGGGGCGGAAAAGGTTCAAAAAAGTTTGAATCGGGTTTTGAGTTTTTATCGCCCCTCTTTTCTTTTATTGGTCGGCTACTGCGGCGGGGCCTCGCCGGTGGCGGGCAACGGGACCCTGGTTTTGGCCGAGCGGGTGGTGGAGGCCGCGACTGAAAACCGGTGGCTGACGGACAAAAAGATGCTGGCCTCGGCCGAAAAAATCTGCGAGGCGGGAAAAATTTCACACCAGACCGGCGGTTTGGCCGCGGTCAACCGGGTCATTTGCCACCCGCACGAGAAGGCCGACATAGGGGCCACCCATTGTGCGATTGCCCTGGATATGGAATCGGCCGCGGTTGCCCGGTTTGCCGGTGAACATGAAATTCCCTTTTTGGCGGTCAAGGCCGTGTTGGATCCGGTGGAAGAGCGGCTTCCCCCCGTTTCGGAAAATTTCGTTGAGGATTTTTTGAAAAACCCAAAGGCGATGCTGAAACTTCCGAAAATGATTTACTGGGCCAGCCAGGCGCGCGGCGCGATCACCAAATTTTTGGAGGGGTGGGTTGGGCTATCATGACGCAATGATTAAACTTTCCAACGGCCATTCGTTTGAATTTATGGCGGCCTCGGGGGCGCTGGCCTTTGACGGCCGAGGCTGGCTGTGGGATCAGCCTCTGCGCTGGGCCGGCCTGCTCCGGCCGGGGCTTTTTACCATTGTAACCAAGTCGCTCACGTTAAAGCCGCGCCGCGGGAATCTGCGCTGGTGGAACCCGTTTCGCTGCGTTCGTCTGCTGCCGGAGGGGGCGGTCAACGCCGTGGGGCTGACCAACCCCGGTGTCGATTGGTGGGTTAAAAAAGTTTATCCGCGCGTTGCGCGGAGCGGATGGAATTTTGCGGTCTCGATCGCCGGGGAAACCCTGCAGGAGTATGTGGAGATAGCCATTCGATTGAAGGGGTGCGAGGGCCTCAAGGCGTTGGAAATCAACGCCTCCTGTCCCAACTCCCCCGGAGAACTTCAGTGGAACACCCAATCGGTGATCGATACGGCCAAGGCGTTGAAAAAACAATCCCCGTGGCCGCTGATCCTGAAACTTTCCTGCGCGCACAATTATTTGACGATTGCCCGAAAGCTGGAGGGGGTTGTCGAGGCGATCAACATCAATTCGGTTCCCTGGCCGGTTGCTTTTCCCCGCCAGCCCTCGCCGCTGAGAAAATTCGGCGGGGGGGCGGTTTCGGGAAAGGCGGCGCAGGCCTTTACCTGGAAGATGGTCCGCGAGTTGGCCGCCAACACCTTCATCCCCGTCATCGGCGCCAGTGTTTGGGATTACGAAGACATCGAAAAATTATTTGACTTGGGGGCCGGGGCCGTCGCCTTCGGCTCGGTTTTTTTACGCTATCCCTGGCGGCCGACGCTTTATGTCAAGCGGTTTCAAAAAAACCGACCACGCGCCGAGCCACGTCGTCTTTTTCACGATCGACCGTCAAGACATGGGCCGAGTTTTTGAACATCACGATATCGACCAGGGAAGAAGAAACCTTCACTTTGATTTCAAAGAGACCCTCCGGATCGGCCAGGTGGTCTTTTTGGCCGTGGATCAGCAACAAAGGCTGTTTGATTTTGGACAGCTCTTTTTCCACCACCCACATCAGGTTTTGCGTTTCAAAAACGCCGCGGCTCGGCATCCGGGCAATGCTGGCGGCACGGTATTTTTTCCGGCCTTCGGGATCGAGCACGCTCTTTTCGAAATTTTTGGCGACCGACCGGATAACAAATCGGAGCGGCGTGTAACGCACGCCGGGAATCACAAAGCGGCGAAAGAGGGGACGCACGCGAAATGGGACGGCCAAAAGGGCCAGGGCCTTGATCGCCGCTCCCTTATCAATGGCCAGTTTTAGGCCCAACAAGGCTCCCATCGAAAGGCCTGCGTAGTAGATCTGGTCGGCCTCACCGGCCAGCTCCTCAAAAGCCTCCACAACCGTGGCATACCAATCCCGCCAGCCGGTTCGGGAGAGGTTTTCGAGTTTCTCGCCATGGCCGGCCAGAAGCGGGACCTTGACCAAAAAACCTTTTTGCCGCAGGGCCACAGCCACCGATTCCATGTTGGCCGGCGTGCCGGTCAGGCCGTGAACAACCAGGCATCCCTTTTTTGCCATGGGATTCCAGCATATCTTTGACAACGGGGCTGTGCAATGGTTAAAGCCGGTCGATATGTCTTTATCCCCTTACGCCATCCCGGTCGCCAAAGAGCTTGAGGCGGCGGAGGATGTTTTAAAGACAACCCTCACGTCCGAAGTTCCCCTGGTCACCGAGGTTGTTCAATATATCATCCAAAACGGCGGCAAACGCCTGCGTCCCCTCCTGACGCTACTGGCCGCCAAGCACTCCGGCTATCGAGGCGACGCGGGACCCCGCCTGGCCGCCGCCATGGAGATGATCCACACCGCCAGCCTTTTGCATGACGATGTGGTCGATGACGCTTCCTTACGCCGCGGCAAGGCCTCGGCCAAGGCTAAGTGGGGCAATTCGATCAGTATTTTGGTCGGCGATTTTTTCTGGTGCAAAATGAGCCGGATTATCGTGGATCACGGCAGTCTGCGCATTTTAAAAGTTGTGACCGACACCATCACCAAAACCACCGAGGCCGAAATTTTGGAGATTACCCGGCACAGCGATTTTTCCATCGACGAGGAGACCTATCTGAAAATCATCGGGGGGAAGACCGCCTGCCTGCTGGCCGCCTGCTGTCAGGTCGGGGCGATTTTGGGGGAGGTCTCGGAGAATTATGAGGCGGCGCTAAAGCGTTACGGTTATGACTTGGGAATCGCCTTTCAACTGGCCGACGATATTCTGGATTACGTTTCGGAGGAGGCCCTGTTCGGCAAGCACAAGGGGGGCGATCTGCGCGAAGGAAAACTGACCTTTCCCCTGATTGTGGCTTTGCGCCGCGCCGACGGCGAGGAGGCGAAGCTCGTTAAAAACGCGATGCTGGGCGGCCATATCGGCGCGGAAAATTTGAAGGCGGTCCTCGACATTATTCAACGCTACGATGGGATGGAGAGGACCCGCGAGTTGTCCGCCCGCTACGCCGAAAAGGCCAAAAAACATCTTGAACCTTTCAAAGGCTCCCTCGAAAAAGAATCACTCCTCGGATTGGCCGATTATGTGGTGGAGAGGGATGAGTGAAGTGACGCAAATCGGTCATCTCTGATTTAATTTCGTCACCCCTGTTTCGGAAAACCCTTATTTTTCAAGCCTCCGGTGCTGGCACGCCCCTTGCATTGAAGACCATCGACGATCGTCGTGAAAGGAGTTTTCATGGATACCAGCAAGGGAATGTACGATGTCTATCACATCCGGGAGTGGGAGGATGAAAAAGAGGGAAAGAAGTCCTTTTGGACCTCCATCGGGATCGGGTTCAAAAACCGGGACGATTCGATCAATATCCTTCTCAATCTCCTCCCCTTCGACGGAAAGATTCAACTCAGAAGCCGCAACGGAAACAACCCAAACAACAAAAAACAGAAAGGAGAACAGTCATGAAAAACAAAAAACTGTTCGGAGTGCTGGCAATGGCCTGTATGCTAGCCGCCATGGGCTTGACCGCCCAGGCAGGATCCAAGGCCAAAAAGCAGTTGGAAGGACAGGTCAACGTCAACACCGCGAGCATCGCGGAGTTGACCATGCTACCGGGTGTGGGCCCCAAACGGGCCCAGGCCATCCAGGAGTATGCCGCCGCCCACCCCTTCGCAACGGTCGAGGAACTCAAGGATATCAAAGGGATTGGAGATAAATCCTTTGAGACGCTGAGACCGTTCGTCACCGTTACCGGCCCGACCACCGCCCAGTGGGTGAAGGTCGAACCGGCCCAGTCTTAACTTTTGCCTCCCGGCAAAAGCCTCCTCCTTGGGGATTTGGGGGCCGTGCGTAAAAACCGGCCCCCAAGTCCCCTATCTTTTTGTTGAGTTAGGCCGGGGAGGGGAGCGTCAAAATTTTGACGGCAAAAAAATAAAAAAAAAGGTTTTGTTTCGGCCGGAATTTTTGCTACAATTTTTATCAGATGGGGGGTCAATCCAAAATTCATCCGGAGATGAACCGCATTGTCGGGCAGGTGCGCGGCTATTGGCGCTCACGCCTCGACGGGGAGGATATGGCCGCCTTGAGCGAGGCCATCCGCCAGTTGCGCGTTCTTTTGCAGGAGACCCTGAGCGGGGCTTTTTTGGCCCTGCCTTTGCCCAAGGCAAGGGAGTTTCGTTTTGCCCTGAATGATGAGCTTTTCAACGCCTGCAATGAGTTCAAAGACCAATGTGCCATGGAAGACCATCATCACCATTCCTATTGCGTGAAAGAGATCATCGCTTGCTTTGAATGGGCCGAGCAGATCAAGGAAGAAATCCCCGAGGATGTGTTGACCCAGAGGATTTTGGCGGTCGACATCCCGATTTTGAGACCCTTTGATTATGGGGTCAAACGACCCAGGCCCGTGAAGAAACGTTAGCTCCCCATTTGACATCCTGCCGGATTCAAGGCTATAAAAAGAAACAATGCGCATCGGCTGGACAGAGGTCCTTATCATTCTGGGAATTATCCTCCTCCTCTTCGGTGCCAAACGCTTGCCCGACCTGGCCCGTTCCCTGGGGAAGAGCCTCAAGGAGTTCAAAAAAGGGGTGGGGGACGAGAAGAATGATGACGACCTCTCCAAAAAAAATTAGCGCAAACTTTTAATCTCCCTTTCCGAAATTCCCAACAGATAAAGAATCGAATCAAGGCGGGGTTGTTTGGACAAGCGGTAGTGGGCCTTGGCCGCCACCACCGGTTTGGCCTTGAAAGCGATTCCCAGGCCGGCCTTGGTCAGCATCGGGATGTCGTTGGCCCCGTCGCCGATGGCGATGGTTTGATCCAGCGAAATTTTTTCTCCCTGGGCCAGGGTCTCCAGAATCAGGGCCTTTCTTTTGGCATCGATGATCGTGCCGGCCACCCGGCCGGTGATTTTGCCGTCCCGCATCTCCAGCCGGTTGGCGAAGGTATAGTCAAAACCGAGGGTATTTTTCAGCCGGTCGGTAAAATAGGTAAATCCGCCGCTGATCAGGGCCGTTTTGTAGCCCAGGTGCCTCAAAACTTTTAGCAGCCTGGCCGCCCCCGGGGTCAGGCGAATTCGTTTGTGGACCTGCTCCAAATCTTTTAGAGAAAGGCCCTTCAAATACCCGACCCGTTTTTTCAAACTCTGAGTGAAAGAAAGATTCCCGTTCATCGCCTGCTTCGTGATGGCGGCCACTTTTTTATATATCCCCTTTTGCCGGGCCAGCGCGTCGATCACCTCGGTCTGGATAAGGGTGGAATCCATATCCATCACCACCAGGCGTTTGGCGCGCCGCAGGAGGTCGTGTTTTTGAATGGCGATATCGACGCCGATTTCGTTGCTTAAACCCAACAATTCCTTGGAAAGTTTTTTGGGGTTGAGCGGCCGCTTGGCATGCGCGATCAACTCAATGGCGTGAATATTTTTGAGGGCGAGCTTGGAAATTTTGTCGATGTTCATCCCTCGCTTGGCCAAGGCCCGCGCGATTTGGCTTAAAGGATGGGCCCCCACCTCTTCGGCCAGACAGGTAATCACGTATTGATGGCGCGGCATCTCCTCGCCCAAAAGGTCCGGCTCAAAAATCTCAAAATGGACTTCCACGCCGATTTCTTTGCCCGCGAACAAAAGTTCTTTTAGCAGTGAGGCTTTGTCGGAATTTTTCCCCGGAAAGGCCATCAATATCGAAAGCAGCAGTTTTTTATGCACCACCGTCTGCTCAATATCCAGGATTTTGACCCGCCTGTCCTGCGCGATGATGGAGGTCAACTTGGCGGTAATCCCCGGCGCGTCCTTGCCGCGCACGGTCAAAAGCAAAATTTCCTGTTTGGGCATGGGGCTAGTGTTTACCCAATCGCGTTTTTGATTTCAACGCTAGAAAATGATCAGATAATGGATGAGGACTAAAAGTTAAAAAAAAGTCCGGTGTTCCCATACAAGGGCTTTCATGGCCTCCGGATTGCTGGAATCGACGAGTTGACTTCTTCTCCCCCGCGAGGCATGAAAGCCGGCGAGGTTAAAGGAGGACCCATGACGCTGGAAAAACCATCCTCAACGGAAGAGGAGTATTTCGCCAGAATGGAGGCCGAAAAGAAAAAGAAATCGGCCGACGCAAAGAGGGCGCAGATGTCCCAAACGGAACGGGAACGCCTCAAAAAGGAGCACTGGATGCGCTGTCCCAAATGCGGCCTCGAACTGCAATCGATCGACTACCGCGGGGTGACCATCGACAAGTGTTTTCACTGCGGCGGCATCTACCTGGACGACGGCGAACTCGAAAAACTCGCCGGCCAAAAAAGCCGTCTTTTGCAAAACATCGCGGAGCTTTTCAAAGGGTAGGAGACTCAAGCCGCCGCGCGTTTCTTTCGTCCCGCCATGAAGAGATGAATCCCAAAACGGAAATCTACGTCAGCACCGATGTGGAGGCCGACGGGCCGATTCCGGGACAAAACTCGATGTTGAGTTTTGGCTCGGCGGCCTATGACGCGGGAAAAAATTTGTTGAGCACTTTTTCGGCCAATCTGGAAACGCTGCCGGGCGCGAAAGGCGACCCCAAGACCATGGCCTGGTGGGCCAAAAGGCCTAAGGCGTGGGCGGCCTGCCGCGAGCATCCGCGGCCGCCGGCGGCGGTGATGCCGGAGTATGTGCGTTGGTTGAAGAAACTGCCGGTCCGGCCGGTCTTTGTGGGCTACCCCGCCGCCTATGATTTCATGTTCGTTTATTGGTATCTGATCCGCTTTGCCGGTGAGAGTCCCTTTTCCCATTCGGCCCTCGATATCAAAACCTACGCCATGGCCCTCATCAAAAAAGGCTACCGCGAATCGGTCAAAAAGAACATGCCCAAACACTGGTTTGACAAACTCCCCCACTCCCACGTCGCGCTGGACGACGCCATCGAACAGGGGGCGTTGTTTTGTAATATGCTGGAGGAGAGTTTGAAGGGCCAAAAATAAATTTGGAAATCTATATAGTTGCATTTTTGATCGCAGTGCTTTAGAAAAAGAGTCGGGAGGTAATTATGAAAAAAAGAAAGCAAAGGGCCGCTTTATCCTGGGCCTTCTTCTTGATGAGCCTGATGGTCTTCTTTGGTTGCGCTTGCGGAAGCACGACGTCCGGCACTGGCAGAACTTCCTCTTCGGCTTCCGTTTCCACGAACGCCACGGTCAATGAAGGCCTTTTGACCAGCTTTACGGGGTCCAACTCCGTCTCCATGTCGGGGACCTGGACCAATAATACCTTTAGTACGACGGGGGATGTGGCCTCCACCATTTCTTATAATCAGGCGACCAACGTTGCCACCCTTGTCTTTGATCTCGACGGTTCGGTTTACGGCGGAGGCGATCCTGCGGCGGAAACTTTCACCATCGACCTGTCCACATTCCTTGCCAACGGGACCGACGTCCTTACGGCCACCTCCGCAACCCACGGCGATATCTCGGTGACGCTGACCTTCTTAAATGACAATACCGGCACCTTTACGGGGACGGCCACCAATGAACCGACCGGTTCCGTTACCAACGCCTCCTTTTCGGGGAGTTTTTCGATCAGCGGGAGCACCGTAACGGTGACCGTTGACAACTCCGCCTTCACCTTTTTGGGGACCCCGGTTACTTGTGGCAACAGTTTGACCACGACGCTCAATTAGGCAGGCCGATGACAAGGGCCTATCCGCAAAATCTTCGGACAAGCTATTCTCTGGCCGTTTCATTCGTCAGCATCTTTGTTGTTGTGATCTCTTTTGTGATCGGCGGCTACGATTTGTTGAAAATGATTCGCCCCGAATTTACGTTGAGCTCGGCCTTGCGGGAAAAATACAAAACAAACGAATCGTACACGGAGTTTGGGACCTTCAAAAAAAACTTCCCCGAGGAGAGGATTACCTATGAGCGATTGGCCAATTACGAAAAACTGCTTCGCATGGAACGCCAAAATGCCCGGCAAAGGCTTGTCAAAGTTGGATTTGCCCTCCTGATTGTCGTGATCATCAACGGCGTTTTTGTCTTTTCTTCTCCCCGGAAAAGGGAATGAAAGCGCCCCCAACGATCGATCGTCAAACGGCCGTGGTTTTAATCGCGGCGGCCCTGTTGGGGATGTCCAAGTTCACGTTTGGGAGCGTCCATTTTTTTGATCAGGAGCTGTCCGGTTTTTTCAACGCGGGGCGCGGGAGTCTTTGGAGCTACATCTATTTTTTCGGGATGCAGGGACTGACGGGGTTTGGAATCCCCCTTTTCATTTTGCTCTTTCTTTTTCGGCGTTCACCGCGTGAAGCCGGTTTGGGCCTTGGCGACTTCAAGCTGGGGCTCACGGCCGTCGTTCTGTATCTCCCCGTTGCAACCCTTGGTTGTTGGTTTTTATCCAGCCTCTCCTCCTTTCAGGAGACGTATCCCTTTTTTAGGGGTGTTCTTCACGACTGGCGGCTCTTTGCCGCTTATGAAGTTCTTTTTCTATTCTATTGGATCGGCTGGGAATATCTTTGGCGCGGCTTTCTTCTCTTTGGAACGGCGAGGACCTTTGGGGTCTGGTCAATCTTCATCCAAACGCTTCCCTTCGCGGCACTGCACGCCCAGAGGCCTTGGCCGGAGGCCTATCTTTCCGTCCTGGGGGCGCTCCTTTTGGGGGCCCTGGTTTGGCGTTGCCGCAGTTTTTGGGTCGCCGTCCCCATTCACGCCTGGCAAATGGTGGCGATAGATTTCTTTTGCACGCTTCGCCTCAAGGGCCTTTCCATTTAACCCCTGGACCTGTCCTACTTGAGGAGGTGAAGTTTTTCGAAGACCAAGACCCCGACAAAGAGGGCGGCGGTTGAGATTCCCATTGTCAGCAGGAACGGAATTTTTGCTCGAAAGAGGTAGATCGCCGCGATCAAAAAGAGAAAGCTCGGCAGAACCCAGATCAGGACATCCCGGGTGTAGGTTTCAAGAAGCGCAAAGTCCCTGGTTTCCATATAAATCCAGATCAGCGACAGGAAGGT
>JACQMB010000132.1 GCA_016203765.1 Deltaproteobacteria bacterium | reverse complement strand
CCGGAAAGGCTCCCCCGACCTGAATGCCTCCACCTCCAAAGACCTGACCACCTACCATGCCAGCCTGCCGGCCAACCAGTTTTCCCTTTGGGCCTATGTTTTCTCCGAGATGATTTTGCATCCGGTGATGCGGGAGTTTTATCCGGAACGGGATGTGGTGATGGAGGAGCGGCGCTTGCGGTACGACAATTCCCCCCAGGGTTTTCTCCTGGAGGCCCTCGTGGAGGAGGCCTTTCCGGAAGGGCCCTATCATTTTTCGGCGATCGGCCGCCGGGAAGACATTCAAAATCTGACCGAGGAGGATGCCTACGCCTTTCACCGGACCTATTATCTCCCCCAAAACATGGTGGGGGTCCTGGTGGGGGCGGTCCCGGTGGAACAAGCCAAACCGGTTTTGGAAAGATTTTTTGGAGGGCAAAAAAGAGGAATCCATCTCCCCCGGCCGCAAAACAAATCCTTTGCCTTTCACGGGGAACGGCGCAAGACCGTCTTGTTTCCCGCCGAGCCCATTTTGGTCGTCGCCGTTCACAAACCGCCGGCCCCGGCCCGGGACGATTATCTCTTTGATATGCTCGACAACCTCTTGTGCGAGGGGAGGACCGGCCGTTTTTACCGCCGGTTGGTCGAAGAGCTGAAGGCCGCCTCCGAGGTTTATTGCGCCACCTCCTTTCCCGGCTCCCGCGCGGAGAATCTTTTTCTCGTCTTTGCCGCCCCCAGCAAGGGCGTGGCCCTGGAAGGGCTGGAGGAAAAAGTTTGGGCCGAGCTGGAAAGAATTAAAAAAGATCTTCAGCAAGAGGAACTGAACAAGGTGAGGCGGGCGGTGCTGTATAATTATTTTTGGTCGATGAAAAGCAATGCCGAGCTGGCGGAGCAGTTGGCCTACGGCGAGGCCCTGATGAACGATTGGCGCTACATCGTGAACTATCCCAAGGTGATCGAGTCGGTCACGGCGGGGGAAATTCAGTCGGCGGCAAAAAAATATTTTGTGCCGAACAACCGTGTGGTTCTCTACCGCCTTCGGGGAGAGAAGAAGCAATGAAGAAGGGACTAAGGACTCAAAGATGCCTTTTCAAGTCCATGGTCCACGGTCCATGGTCCACGGTCCTCTTTTTTCTTCTGGCCCCCGGTCCGCTCTTTGCAAAAAATCTCATCCCCGCCTTGGCCCAAGAGGGCCTGCCGAAATGGGAGCAACCCAAAGTTGAAAAACAGGAACTCCCCAACGGCTTTCGCTTCTACACACTGACCGATCATGCCCTTCCCCTGTTTCGAGCGACCCTCTTTATCGAAACGGGGCAGGCCTACGCCCCTTATCAAAAGTCGGGCCTGGCCGATCTGACCTCCACCCTCCTGGTCACCGGCGGCACCCGGACCAAAGAGCCCCGAGCCCTCGATGAATGGGTAGAGGAAAGGGCGATAACGGTTTGGTCTGGCACCGGCCGGGAGTTGACCACCCTCCACGTCTCCGCCCTGGCGCATCAGTGGAAGGACGCGCTGGAAATTTTAAGGGAGGTTTGTCTGGAGCCGCGCTTCGACGCGAAGCGTTTCGATCTGGCCAAGCGCCGTTTTCTGGAAGAACTGCGCCGCGAGGAGGACCATCCCAACTCCGTTTTAAGCCGGGCCTTTCAAACCGCCCTTTACGGTAAAAAACATCCGTGGGGTCATCTGCCGACCCCCCGGAGCCTCCGCCGGATCAAACGGGAAGACCTGACCGCCTTTTATGAAAAATATTTTCACCCGAACCGGATGGTGTTGACGGTGGCCGGCGATTTTTCTCCTTCCCAGGTTAAAAAGTGGGCGGTCGAAAACTTTCAGGAACTGAAAAAGACGGAAATTCCGGATTCGGAGTGGAAAATCGAGCCCTTCAAAAACAAACCCCGCACCCAAAAAATCAGAAAAAAGGTCAACCAGGTTTTTCTGGAAATGGGGCATTGGGGGCTGACCCGCCATCAGGAGGAACGATACGCCTACGGCCTTCTCCAGTATATTCTGGGAGGAGACGCCTTTACCTCTCGATTGGGAAAGGATATCCGGACCGCGCGGGGACTGGCTTACAGCGTCTATTCCGATTGGGAGGCGACCCCCGCCCGCGGGCATTTTAAAATCCATGTGGAGACCAAGGCGGAATCGGCCGAAGAGGTGCGCCAGGCCATTATCGAACACCTGAACAGGCTCCACGAAAAGGCCGACATCACGCCGGAAGAGTTGGAAGGGGCGAAGGAGGCCTTGTTGAACCAGTATATTTTTTGGTTCGACTCCCCGTTTGAAATCGTGAATACGCGGGCCAAACTCGATTTGCTGGGGTTTCCGCGCCGTTATCTTGAAGAATATCCTGAAAAAATCAAAGGGGTGACGTTGGAAAAGTTAAAAGAAACGGCGAAAAAGTACATTGAGCCGAAGCGGCTGACTTTCGTAACAGTTTCCCCGTGAGCATGAAACAAAAGTTGGAAAAATTGCTGAGCCAGGCGATTCAAAAACTGAATCTCCCCCCCGTTCCCATTGTCCTGGAGTTGCCCAAACAAAAAGGGCACGGGGATTTGGCGACGCCCGCGGCCTTTTTGCTGGCCGGGCCCGCCAAAAAATCGCCGCGGGATGTCGCCGAGCTGATCGTGGAAAAACTCAAGCCCCTTCCCTCCTGGATTGAAAAAGCGGAGGTGGCCGGCCCCGGTTTTGTCAATTTTACGATCCATCATTGTGCCTATTTTGAGACCCTGGGGAACATTTTCAAACAAAAGGGAAAGTTTGGTTCGTCCCGGTGGGGAGAGGGCAAAAAAATCATCCTTGAATTCGTCAGCGCCAATCCGACCGGCCCGCTCAATGTGGTCAGCGCGAGGGCCGCCGCCGTCGGGGACACGCTGGCCAACATTTTAAAGGCGGCCGGTTTTAAACCGCACCGTGAATTTTACGTGAACGATGTGGGCCATCAGATCGATCTCTTCACACAATCGCTGGAGGCCCGCCGGCGCGAGGCCAGGGGAGAGGAGGCCGCGATTCCGGAAGGGGGGTATCAAGGCGAATATTTGAAGGACCTCGCCCAAAAGATAACCCGCGGGGATTTTCGAAGCGAGGGCCTGAAGGCGATGGTCGCCTGGCAAAAAAAGAGCCTGAAAAACTTCGGCGTGGTCTTCGACCGCTGGTTGCATCAATCCGCCTTAATGAAGGGCCCGAAATTCAGCAAGACCCTGAACGTTTTGCAAAAAAAGGGCCATCTTTATGAACAAGAGGGGGCCCTCTTTTTCCGCGCCACCGCGTTTGGGGACGACAAAGACCGTGTGGTCCGGAAAAGCGGCGGAGAATATTCCTACTTTGCGTCGGACATCGTCTACCATGCCGACAAATTCGCCCGAAAATTTGACCGGGCCATCGACCTGTTCGGCCCTGATCATCACGGCTACGTGGCCCGGACCCAGGCCGGGGTGCAGGCCCTGGGATTTGATCCGAAGCGTTTGACGATCCTGATTGTCCAGCAGGTCAACCTCGTTCGCGGCGGCAAGGTCGTGAAGATGTCGAAGCGCGCCGGCGAGATGATCACGATGGATGACCTGCTGGAAGAGGTGGGGAAGGACGCCGGGCGCTTTTTTTTCCTGATGCGCTCCGGCAACACCCACCTCGATTTTGATCTCGATCTGGCCAAAAAACACTCCCTCGACAATCCGGTTTTTTATGTTCAATACGCCCATGCCCGGATTGCGAGCGTTTTTCGCAAGGCGCGGGAATACAAAATCAAATTTAGGCCGGCGGCCGCCCGGGCCGATTTTTTCGATCTGCCGGAGGAAAAAGAACTGGTCAAGCGGCTCCTCGAATACCCGGAGGTCCTGCTGCGCGCGGCCAAAGAATTGGAACCCCACGGGCTGGCCTTCTATTGTCTCGACTTGGCCAAACAATTTCAGTCCTACTATTCCAGGGCCAAGGAGGATCCGCGCTACCGGGTGGTTGATCCGGACAATCTGCCGCGCGCCCAGACCAAATTGTATCTCTTGAAAAATATCCAGATTGTGTTACAAAATGCGCTAGGCCTGATGGGGATCTCCGCCCCGGAGCGGATGGAAGGCAAGGAATAGGCAATATGCTGCCGGCCCATTATCAAAAGGACAAACCGGGTTATTTCTGCCGTTTCACCTTCGGGCAGTTTTTCACCCTGCTCGTTTTGGAAGTTTTCACCCTCTTTTTTATTTTTTATCTGGGGG
>JACQMB010000012.1 GCA_016203765.1 Deltaproteobacteria bacterium | reverse complement strand
GCTAAAGATGGCGGTTGAAACGGCGCGCCGCGTTTCCAAAAAAATCCCGCTCATCGCCCAAGTCACCCTTCAATACGAAGGGGAAGAGGGTTTTAAGGGTTTACAGCCGGCCGATGTCTGCCAAAAACTCAACAACTGGGATATCGATGTGATCGGGGTGAATTGCTGTGCCGGGCCGGTGGGCGTTTTGGAGGCGATCAAGCTGATGCACCCGGCGGCCACAAAGCCGCTGTCGGCCTTTCCCAACGCGGGGCTGCCGCAGACTAAACAAAACCGCCTCATTTATATGGCCACCCCCGAATACATGGCCGAATACGCAAGGCGCCTGGGCCAGGCCGGCGCCCTATTGATCGGGGGCTGTTGCGGCACCACGCCGGCGATGATTAAAGAGATGAAGCGCTATTTAAAAACGCTTCGGCCCGGCAAAAAAATTGAAACAATCCATGCCCAAGTCAAAGAGGAAGAAAAAATTGTCGGTTGTGAACCGCTCCCGCTGGAAAAACGCTCCCAGTTCGGCGCCAACCTCGGCAAAAAATTCATGGTCAGTGTTGAAATTGACCCCCCCAAAGGGCTGGATGCCTCCAAGGCGGTGGCCGGCGCCAAGTTTCTAAAGGGGCATGGCGTGGATGTGATCAATATCGCCGATGGGCCCAGGGCGATGGCCCGCATGTCGCCGATGGCGATGTCGGTCCTGATTCGCGACCAGATCGGTATGGAAACGGTCATCCACTATTGCTGCCGCGACCGGAATTTACTGGGGATGCAGATGGACCTGATCGGCTGTAACGCCATCGGCCTGAAAAATATTTTGGTGATTACCGGCGATCCCCCCAAGATGGGGGAGTACCCCGACGCCACGCCGGTTTTCGACGTCGACGCGATCGGCTTGATTCACTTTATTAAAAATTTAAACCGCGGGCTCGATTTTTCCAACCGCCCCATTGGCGAGGCGACTTCGCTGGTGATTGGTTGCGGTTGCAACCCGGGGGCGATCGACATGGATTTGGAGGCGGAGCGCCTGCGCAAAAAGATCGAGGCGGGGGCCGAATTCATCTTTTCCCAGCCGGTTTATGAATCGAAATTGCTCGACACTTTTCTGACCAAGTGCCGCGGCTTTTTAAAAATTCCCTTCTTTGTCGGTGTCCTGCCTCTGGCCAGCCTGAAAAACGCCGAGTTTCTGCACAATGAAGTGCCGGGGATGCAAGTCCCGGAGAGTGTCATGGATCGCCTGCGCAACGCCCCATCCAAAGAGTCCCAGCGCGACGTCGGCCTGGCCGTTGCCAAAGAGGCGCTCCGCGAGGCCAGAGACATGCCGGGTGTCCAAGGCGTTTATATCTTCCCCCCCTTCGGCAAATATGAACCGGTGGTAGAACTGCTTGAAGTTATTCGTTGAGGTTGAGCCAGCGGTCAGCCGACATGGCGGCGATCATCCCCTGGGCCGCGGAGACAAAGGGGAGCTGGGGCTGGCCGGCGATCATGTCGCCGCAGGCAAAGACGCCGGGGATCGAGGTCATAAAGGTTTCGTCGACCAGCACGCAGCCCTCTTCGGAAATTTCGACCGTTCCCCTTAAATAATCGTATTGGGGCCGACTGCGGCGGGCGTATAAAAAAACCGCGTCGGCGGCGATGGCCTTTTCGGACCCGGCGCTCAACACGACGGCCGTTTGGGGCGTTTCATTCCCCTCGATTTTTTTCAGGCTGGCGCTTAACAGTATTTCAACCTTTGGTTCTTTTTGCAGACACTCCGTCAGTCTGGAATCTCCCTCCAGTCTCATGGCCGGAACGATGAAATAGATTTTGCCGGCATGGCGGCTCAAATAAAGAACCTCCCGAAGGGCCTGTTCGGTTTTTCCCTCCACGATCAGTGTTTTCCCCGCAAGCGAAGGGCCGTCCTGATAGGCGTTGTAAAAAACGCCGCGGCCGACGAATTTTTCCTCCCCTTCAATAAAGCCTTGCCGGTCAAAACATCCGGAGGCCAAAATCAGCACTGCCGCCTCCAAGACTTGGTCCGATTTCGTGGCGACCTTTTTTTCGGTGGCCCCCAGGGTGGCCTGGACCACTTCCTCCGGAATGGTTTGAATGTTTTGGGCCTGCTCCTTTAAATTCTGAAGCCAGGGCTCTGCCGCCGAAGCCGGATTTCCCTTGACCGCCATCACGACCTGGCGGCCCGCCTGATTCAGCCTTAAGGCCGCCGCCAACGCCGCCGGTCCGCCCCCAACGATGAGACATTCATATTTCATGAGGTATCCGCTTCCTTATGCAACAAACTCCGGTTTTATTCCCAGCAATTTTTCAATCGCCTTCTTGCCGTCGGGACCGTAGTCGAGGGTCCGTTCATTTACATACATCCCCACAAAACGGTCGGCAACCTCCGGATCGAGGCCCCGCGCAAACTGCAGGGCGTAGTCGAGGGCCTCTTCCCTGTGGTCGAGGGCGTATTGGATCGACTGTTTCAAAAGCCGATTGATCTTTTTTCGAAGGGCCGGCTCCAAACCCTTCGCAATCACATTGCCGCCCAGAGGGAGCGGGAGTTTTTCCCTCTCCCACCACCACCAGCCGAAGTTGAAAATTTCAACCAGGCCTGTTTTGGCATAGGTCAGCTGGCCTTCGTGGATGATTAAGCCGATCTCCGCCTCGTTTTGCAAAACGGCCTTCATAATTTGATCGAAGGGATAGACTTTTAAATTTTTGGCTTCGGGAAAGGCCCTCTTTAAAAGCAGGGCGGCGGTGGTTTGCCTTCCGGGAATGGCGATGGATTGCCTCGCAACTTCCTCCAGCGGAATCGACCGTTTCGCCACCAACAAAGGACCATAATTTTTTTCCCCCATGCTGGTTCCCGACGTCATCAACAAATAGTCTTTGGCCGCCTGCGGGTAGGCGGCGAAGGAGATGGCGGTCACGTCAAATTTTCTTTTGAGCGCGTCTTCATTGCATTTTTGAATGTCTTGCAGGGTGTGTTCAAACCGAATCCCTCCCGTGTCGATTTTGCCGCGCGCCAGGGCGTAAAACATAAAGGCGTCATCAGCATCCGGGCTGTGGGCAACGGTGATTTTCATTTCCTAAAATAAGCTGATTTGGCCACGCGCCTTTTCCTCTTCCTGAACCAATTCCCAAGTGACCTTGGCCGTTCTTTTGCCGCGGCCGAATTTGTCGGTGAAAAAAACCTCGCCGGCCTTGGCGCCAAACTCAAAAATTTCTTTGGTGATTCGCACGTCGTCCAGACAATACTTCTTCAGTTTCTCAAGTTCCTTGGTGTTCCAGTAGCGGATGGCATCTAGCCCGTGACCGCTTTTTCTGGTCCCCAGCGTGGCCTGCGCCACACTGTCCAAACTGACCCGGTGGCCGAGGGTTTTGAGCAGATCTTCCAAGATGTCAACCATCGGCAATTTTTGCAGGTCGAAATCCTTGAAGTAGGCCTGCAACACGGGAAAATCAAACCGGCGCTGATTGAAGCCGATCACCATCGGTTTTTGGGACAAGAGGCTCAATAATTTGGGAAATTCCTCCTCAAAATAGGCTTGGTATTCCCGGTGACGGTAGGAATAGACCCCCACCATGGAGACCCCCAGGGCCCCCAGATTGTTGCGGCCCCCCACATCCTCAAAGGTCTTTTTGGTCTCCAGATCAAGGACGATAATGTTTGGTTTGGGCATACGGTGGGCCTATCAACGCCGGCCCCGAAAATCAATCACTTAAAACCGGGTTGCCGTTGTCGGGGCGGTTTGCTATTGGATCGGGCAATGGCCAATGAGGTATTTCCCTACCCCCAGCCGGAGCGAAATTATGAAATTCACTGCGAGTGCCCGGAGTTTACCTGTCTCTGCCCCCGGAGCGGCCAACCCGATTTCGGCAAAGTGGACATCCGGTATCTTCCGGACCGAAAATGCTTTGAACTCAAGTCATTAAAAAATTATTTATGGTCCTATCGCAATGAAGGGGCCTTTCACGAAAAAGTCTGCAACCAGATTTTGAATGATTTGGTTGTTGCCGTCGAGCCGAAGTGGATGGAGGTCAAAATGATTTTTAACGTCCGCGGCGGGATTACCACAACCGTCACGGCCGCGCACGGGGAGAGGAATGTTTAAGCTCGGTTTTCATCCCCTGGCAAAAAGGGGAGAGCTCGCCGAGGCGCGCGAACTGGTGGCCAAGATCGAGCATATCCCCGGGGCGCCGGAAGAGGCGGTCAGCCGCTATTATAATGTCGATCTCCCCCGCCTGATCGATTTGGGCCGTCACCATCCCCGGGCGGTCAAAAAATTATTACGGCGATCGCTCGAAAGCTCCCCCCGCAAAGAGGCGGTGGAGCCCTGGTACCGCCTGGTGGAGGCGGCCCGGGGGAATCCGGAGGGGCTTTTAAATATCTTTGAGCAAGGGGACATCAAACAGAAACTGGCCCTCTTTCGCATTACCCTCTATTCCCCCCATGTGGGCGACGGTCATCTGGTGGGCGAGCTTTTCGTCAAACTGATGGAGCAGACCACGCACGCGGAGCGGGAACAGTGGGTGGAACCGACGCTCAACAGCATTTTAAACCGTGGGGCCTGGGCGCGGCACCCGAACGTTCAAAACAAAATCAACTGGCTCAAGGCTCTTTATCACGGGTGGCTGGAAGAGGCTAAAGAGTTTGTTTAGATTTTCCCCATCAAGGGTGTCAATTATTTGACGCTCTGTCAAAATTTTGACTCTCAAAACAAGAATTATCCGAGATAAAAAGCCCATTGGATTTTCTAACCCCTTAAAATGTAAATGTTTTTAAATTGCCGCTTGGATGGCATGTTTATTGCAGATTCAAGAACATGGTTATTTTCAAACCATAAACAAGGAGGTGCTGTATGAGTAAAATTGCAAAGCATGGCCGGAACGGCATTCTTACCGCCCTTATAATGGCGGTTGCGGCAACCGGTTCTTTGTTTGCCCAAACAAAGGGACGAGGTAAAGTTGCGAGCAGTCAAAAATAGTTGCGGAAGAAATGACGCCGGATCTCGCCAGAAGAATGTATGATGACATTAAGCTGAAAAATCCGGAGGCCAATGTCTCCCTCCAAGATATCGCCGGTGGTTATGTCGGGAAGACTTTGAGTGAGGCATTATTGAAGGCGACCATAGGAAAGGGATCCACCGCAAGTGACATGTGCGCCGCCGCAAGAGAGCTGTTAGTTTCTGTGACAGCTCAAAATATCCCGCTCTGTTCCAGAACATTCC
Organism: Deltaproteobacteria bacterium; assembly: GCA_016203765.1. Classification (GTDB taxonomy): domain Bacteria; phylum UBA10199; class UBA10199; order SPLOWO2-01-44-7; family SPLOWO2-01-44-7; genus JACQMB01. Next base: position 10,468 of record JACQMB010000012.1, on the reverse strand, counting down.
AAGACATTGCACAGGAACTTTCCTGCGATGCCGTACAGGAATTACTTGATGCCCTCGGTGCCCAGGGCATGATCAGTGGTTGTACATGGTACTATAATGATTCCGGGAACTATGCGGGAAGCTGTGGCTGTGGTGGTTGTCAGTGTTGCATGTTGCCTTAACTGAAAAAAGCAAATTAGGTCAGGGCCCGGGAGACGATTTGTTCCCGCAAAGAGATGATTGTAAAAACCGGAAGAAGCTGGCGCACATGGGTTCCGGGGCGCTCTGTTCCTCGGAGGAATAGCGAGCGGCCTGCAAGCCCCCTTTAAATAGAATAACGACCGGGAGATGCCATTCCCCTTCCGGCAGGTTCTCTCTCAAAAATTGTTTTACGAGTCCTGAATAGAATTCGGAGTCTAAATCCACTTTAAAAACGTCGACTTTACCTTTCCATTTATTTCGTAGCGTCGTTAATTGGTTCTCCAACTCGCGGCAGGGTTTACACCATGTAGCCCCCACAATAAGTAAAAAAGGAGATCCCTGCTTTGTGAAAAGATCTCCCAGATCCGTTTCCGTCAGATCCTTTAATTTGCCGGAGGCGTCGTTTTCCGGCTTTTCCCGAATTTGTCGGCAGGCCTTGAGACTCTCCCCAAGCATTTTCGCCATCTCTCCCGAACATCCTTTGTTTACCTTTAGTTCTCCCATGAACAAGTCTCCCTTGGAAAATTTATCCCTCTCACCTATTATCGGCAGAACCTCCAAAAAAGTTGCGTCTTAAATTTCTCAACAATCCCTCCTTTTTCGCCCGCTTGAGGGGGGAGTTTTTGAAGCCCTGCGGATAGCCCTGCTCGACCCTCCTTTTAAACTCCCTTAAATCGGGATTGAAAAAACCCTCGCGCGGCTGGAATACCGGCCGGTCGGTGCGCGGCGATTTTTTGTTCCAGGGACAGACATCCTGACAAATATCACACCCGAAAAGATGGCTGCCCATTTTTGATTTTAATTCGGCGTCAATCTCGCCTCTGTGTTCGATGGTTAAATACGAAATGCACCGTCGCGCATCCAGTCGGTAAGGTTCGGTGATCGCCTGCGTGGGGCAAGCCTCGATACAGGCCGCGCACTTTCCGCAATGATCGGGAATAACCGGGTCGGGTTTCAGTTCAAGATCGGTCAAGATCACGCCCAAAAAGAGCCACGAGCCCAACTTTGGATCGATCAGGCAGGTGTTTTTGCCGATCCAACCGATCCCGGAATGCTTGGCGAAAACCCGCTCCATCACCGGCCCGGTATCGACGTAAATTTTGCACCGGGTGTCAGGCGCCTGGCGCGAAATTTCCGCGGAGAACTTTTCGAGCATGGCCTCCATCACCCCATGATAATCCTCCCCCCAGGCGTAGCGGGCAATCCAGCCGCGGCCCTCCTGCCGGCATTCGGTCGAATAGGGATAATCGGTATTGTAATTGAGGGCGCAGGTAATAACCGACTTCGCCTCCGGCATCACTTTTTTTGGATCCAAACGCTTCGCCTCCCCCCGCGCCATATACTCCATCGTGCCGTGGAGGCCGGCGTTCAGCCAATTTTTCAGCGCCTCGTGTTCGGGATAGCGTTCAGCCCGGGCAACGGCGACTTGGTCGAAGCCGACGGCCTTTCCTCTTTCCTTAATGCGCTCTTCCAGGGAAGGCATGTTCAAACGCGGCCGTAGACATCTTCAAAACGGACGATGTCATCCTCGCCCAAATAATCGCCAACCTGCACCTCAATAAATTGCAGGACTTCCTTGCCCGGATTTTCGATGCGGTGTTTGGCTTCTTTGGGAATATGAATGGTCTCGTTCGGCCCTAATGTGACAACTTTTGCGCCGACGGTGATTTTTCCCGTGCCCTGCACAACGGTCCAATGCTCGGCGCGGCGTTGGTGCGATTGCAGGCTTAAAATTTGGCCCGGCTTAACGGTAATTCTTTTGACTTTGTAGCCTTGCCCCTCTTCCAAAACGGTAAAAGACCCCCACGGCCTCTCTTCGGTAGGACCTGCTTTGGTTTTTGCCCCCACAAAAGATTTTTTAGTGGCACCCGCCCGAGGCGCACCCGCCGCTGGAAGTCTTCAGCCCGGCCGGGGCCTCCGGCGCCTTGGTGAAGGTCGGCAGTTTGACCGTATGGGTAAAGTCAGGGAGATCGACCGCCTTCCCCGTGGCATAGACCTCATGGCGCCCATGCTTTTTGTACCACTCGGAGACCGAGGCGTTCTTGTACATGTTCTCGACGATATTTCTCCAGCCGACCCCGGTGTTATAGGCGCAAAAGCTGATCTCCCCTTTTTGCGTGGCGTAGGGGATGATGCACATCTCGGTCCGGCGGAAGTCGTAGTTGAAAACATCCTGAAACCACATGGAACCGACAAAGAGACAGAGCCATTCGTCTTTCATCCGCTCGGCCCCTTCGCCATACTCTCCCTTGCCCGCCTTCAGGGCGCCCCCCGACTGCTTGTCAAACTTTTCCATCAGGCTCTTGAGGGTCAATCCCGCCGGGGCCTTTTCCGGCATATAATTGCGGAGCAGGGCCGCTCCCACCTGCGCCTTGGTCAGGATAGCGCCGCGGTTCGCGTCGGTTACTTTTTGAATGTCCTGCAGGAGTTGCGGCAGATTGATAAACTCCGAGACCGGCTTGAACGCCTTCGTCCGTTTGTTCACCATGATCGCCGTGCCGATCCCGCAGTTGGGATGGCAGGAACAGGACATCGTCCCCCAATAGTTGTCGGGTCCCTTCATCTGATCAACCAGGTTGGCAAAAACAGAAATAATCGAAAGGGGATACCAATCGCGCAGAGGTTCCGTAACCCCCAGCTGTTTTTTCACGTCGTGCGCCAGGTGGGAAGAAGTGTAACGCCACGCCATTCTCTGTTCGTCACTGATATCTTCATCCCGGCCGGTAAAAGATACCGGCTGAAAGGCGATGAAGTTGACTTTGTCGGAATTCTCGATGGCAAATTTCACGATGGGGCCGACCTGGTCGTTGTTGATGGTGTTGACCAGGGTCACCACCAGCACCACCGAAATGCCGGCCTGGTGCAGGTTTTCTATCGCCTTCAGTTTGATGTCAAAGAGGTTTCCGATTTTGCGATGGGAATTGGCCTCGTTGGTCACCCCGTCAAATTGGAGATAGGCGATCCGCATCCCCGCGTCATAGGCCTCTTTGGCAAAACCGAGGTCCTGGGCAAAACGGATCCCGTTAGTGGCGGCCTGAATGCTGAAATAGCCGATTTTTTTGGCGTAGCGGACCGCCTCCAAAAAGAAAGGCGAGAGGGTCGGCTCCCCGCCGGTGAACTGGACCGACATCTGCCGGCGCGGTTTGATTTTTAACGAATTGTCCAAAACCTCTTTGATCTCGTCGAAGGCCAGCTCATGGACATAGCCCACTTGATTGGCATCCATAAAACAGGGGTCGCACATCATGTTACAGCGGTTGGTTAAATCCACATTCAAAACCACGCCCCTGCCGTATTTGATCGTCGAGGTCCCGTGGTTGCGGATTTCATTTTTCGGATTGACGAAATCGCGGCCGGGATAGAGTTTTTCGATCACACCGAAAAATTCGGCATCCATCGCCATCAAGTCGTCAAAGGTCCCGTGTTTCGGGCAAGTCTTGGTCATCCAGATTTCGTTTCCCCGCTTGTCGATGGTCGCCTTGATCTCGCCGGGGTGTTTGAACATCGTCTCTAAATTCATCTTTCCGGAAATAATCCCTTCGCGGACTTCCTTCACGCACTTGGGACACAAGCTGTCGGTTTGCCTTGGCCAACCCAGGGGCGGTTTTGATTTTTGGTGGCTTTTTAACAGCGGTTCGGGGGCCCAGGCCGGTTGAAAAGGTTTGCCGTCGCCTAAAACTTTGTTGATCCCTTGAAAAACATTCCAGGCGACATTGGCGGTCTTGGTCAACCACTTCTCCTTGCGGCGGGTCCAGGGGCTGACCGGGTCGAGGCCGTTCGTGTGGGCCGTCGGATGGCCGTTTTTGGCCCCTTTAATCACTTTGAAATTCGGTTTTCCGTAATTTTGTGGAAATCGAACCGCGTTTGGATCTCTCTCGTATTGAAAGGCCGTTGCCTGGCCTAAAATCTGCTTGCTCATGACTCCCTCCTTTGATTGCTGTTTATAACTTTCTAAACGTTCTAAATACTTGAATTCATTAATGTTTTAAGATTTCGTGGTTATGCGGGTTTTATCCAGTGATGTCAAGCAGGCATTTCACTCAGCAGCATTGCACTCAACATTTGGCAACCTCCTGCCGCCAGCGAGCAACCTTTTCGGTGACCTCCCTGGCTTGCATTTGGGGCACAAAGCGTCGCTCTTCCTTCCAGTTTTTGCGAATATCTTTTAGATCCTTCCAAACGCCTACGGCCAGGCCGGCCAGGAAGGCCGCGCCCAGGGCGGTGGTCTCCAACATCGCCGGGCGGGAGATGGGGACTTGTAAAATATCGGATTGAAATTGCATCAAGAGATTATTGGCCGCGGCACCGCCATCTACTTTCAAGACGCCCAAGGGTTTTTTCAAATCCTTGGCCATCGCCTCCAAAATATCGTATTGAAGAAAGGCAATTCCTTCCAAGCAGGCGCGGGCGATGTGGGCGTTCGTGGTGCCGCGCGTGATGCCTGAGATCAAACCGCGCGCTTCGGAACGCCAGTGGGGAGCCCCCAGCCCGACCAAGGCCGGGACGAAAACCACGCCGCCGGAGTCTTCAACGGAAGCGGCCAGTGTTTCGACCTCTGAAGATTTTTTGATAATTTTTAAACCATCGCGCAGCCACTGCACCGCCGCCCCGGCGATAAAGGCCGAACCTTCCCAGGCGAAGGCCGCCTGATTTTCCAGTTGATAGGCGAGCGTCGTCAAACACCCGTGATGTGAAGGTTTTGGTTCCCGGCCGATGTTGATTAAAATAAAAGAGCCGGTCCCGTAGGTGCACTTGGCCTCGCCGGTTTCAAAACAGGCCTGGCCGACCAGGGCCGCCTGCTGGTCGCCAGCCATTCCGGCAATGGGAATGCCGTCGGGAAGGCCAGGGACATTTTTGGTGCTCCCGTATTTTTCCGAACAGGAAACAATCCGAGGCAAAACACCCTCCGGCACCCCAAAAATTTTCAAAAGCTCTTTGTCCCAGGCCAAGGTTTCCAAATTCAACAGCATCGTGCGGGAGGCATTGGTGGCATCGGTGGCGTGGACTTGGCCGCCGGTTAGTTTCCACAACAAAAAACTGTCCACGGTCCCAAAGCACAAATCTCCTTTGTGTTTTTTCAACAGCCATTCCAGTTTGGTGGCGCTAAAATAGGGATCACAGACCAGGCCGGTTTTTTTCTGAATGGCCTTTTCCAGCCCCTCTTTTTTTAACTGCCGACAGCGTTCGGCGGTGCGGCGGTCCTGCCAGACAATCGCCTTGGCCGCCGGTTTTCCCGTTTTGCGATCCCACAAGAGGGTTGTCTCCCTTTGGTTGGTAATCCCGATGGCCGCAATCCGTTTGGCTTCAATCTTCGCCCCGGCCAGGCAGTCTTTAACCGCCTGGAGGGTGGAGGTCCAAATCTCTTCGGGATCGTGCTCCACCCAGCCCGGTTTGGGATAGTGCTGTGGAAACTCGTGATTGACCTTGGCGCGGACGTTGAGGTCGTGATCAATCAGAAGGGCCGTGGTGCCGGTCGTTCCCTGGTCGATGGCAAGAATATACTGGGTCATTAAGTGCTTAGAGGCTGTTCCAAAAGGGTAAAAAGGTCAAAGGGGAAAAGGTTACATTACCCCTTGGAGTCCTGGCGGCCAAAACGACAACCGAAATAGTAGACCCAGTAGTCCGGGTGAACATTGTAGCGAAACGCGGCACGCACATTCTCCGGATCATTGAACCAGGAGCCGCCGCGAAGCTCTCTCTCCTCTGAATCGGCTGAATAACGATTGGCCATCGCTTCCAAAACATTTCCCAGCATATCGTACAATCCGTATCGGTTCGGCTCCCTGGTCCCCACTTCCGGCGTAACCCCCGCAGACATAAAATAAGCCACCCTTCGTAATTCCCGCTCGTCCCGATATCTCTCATCCCGAAGATCGCCGGCCGCCGCCTCCCACATCTCCCCGGTCGGCAAAATAAGACCAAACAACGCCGCAACCGCCGCGGCCTCAAAATAACGCATCAGGGCAGGCTGATTATCACCGTCAAACCCTCCCTTTAAATAATGCTCCAACGTCACCGGAACTATTTTGACCGGCGGCGGCTCTTCACCCAAATCAAAGGCTTGCAAAGCTCCTCTGACTGCAAAGTCATCGACTCTTCCGCCTAGCCAAAGAGACGAAACAATTTCCATCAATGCCCCTCTTGTAACTTCGCCTATCTCCTCTCTTGTCCCACGAGCCGCAACGGCCCAGCGACGATCCCTGACAGACTCAAACATTAAAGCCGTCTTTTGATCCCCAAGCTGTTTCAGGGCCTGGGCCCATTGCCCGTTGGTGGTGGGGGTGTCGGCCAATTCAAAGGCGTCCACCCCAACATGGCGAAGGGGGTTGTTTCCCAAATCAGCGGCGCCGATTTCATATGGCCCGGCGGGGATTTGACAAAACGTCAACCCCAATGCCGAGGCATCCAATCCCGCCGCCGCCGTTCCCAAAAGTACGCTCATGGTTTCCTCCTCCTCCCCGCCAATTGCTCCTCATCACACTTATCGGCCGATGTCAAAAAAAGTTGCGTGGATTTCAACATTTTTTTGAAAAAGGGCCGGTTAGTCCGCTAAGTACTTGATATCCTGGTGAAAAATAGTGTTTAGGGTTCATTGACTCCCATCTTTTACAATGCTAAAGCGAACCGCCATGCGCTACGAAAAACACGTCTTCGTTTGTTTGAACGAACGCCCGCCGGAAAATCCGACCGGCTGTTGCAAGGCCAAAGGCTCCGAGGAAATTTTAAATCGGATGAAAGAAGAAATCAAAAAGCGCGGGTTGAACAAAAAAATCCGGATCAACAAGGCCGGCTGTCTGGACCAATGCGCCAAAGGGGTCTCGATGGTGGTCTATCCGGAGGGCGTTTGGTATGGGAGGGTGACCAAAGAGGATGTCGGCGAGATTGTAGAATCCCACCTTGTGGGCAACCGGCCGGTGAGTCGGCTTCGCACCGATCAATAATGGAAACCCGCCTGCTCGAACTCGATCTTGCCTGGCTGGAAATCAAGGGCCCCGATGCCGCAAAATTTTTAAACAGCGTCGTGACGAACGATGTCCGCAAAGCAACGCCCGCCGGCCTCTATGCCCTTCTGTTGACTCCCAAGGGAAAAATCGTGGCCGACTGCTTTTGTTATCCCTGCGAAGATTGGTTCGGCATCGTTTGTGAGACGAGGCTTAAAGACGTCCTCCTCGACAATCTAAAACGATATATTCTGTTTCAGCAAAAAGTGGAGATCAAAGACCAAAGCGAAAAGTGGAGGACCTTTGCCCTGTTGGGCGAGAAGGCCCAGGAGGCGGGCGCCCGTTTAAAAGAAAAGGATGTGTGGGTTATTCTTACCACGCGCTGGGGCCAGCCCTGCGCGGAGGTTTGGGCGCGCAGGGAAAATTTCTCGCGCGTGAAAGAAAAAGCGGCTGTTCCCGTTTTGGATGCCGAGGCCCGGGAGGTTTTAAGGATTGAATCGGCCGCGCCGGCCTTTGGCAAAGATTTTGACGAAAACACCATCCCTCAAGAGGCGTGTCTTTATAATGCCTTGAGTTTCGACAAAGGCTGTTACATCGGCCAAGAAATCGTTGCGCGGCTCGAACACCGCGGCCATGTCGGCAAACAACTGGTCCAGATTTTTTTGGAGACGGACGCGCCGCCCAGGGCCGGTGAAAAAATATGTTCAAAAGACCAAATGGAGATCGGCTGGATTACCTCAAGTTGTTTTTCCCCTCAACACAAAAAAGCCGTCGCCTTAGGCTACCTGCGCTATTCATTCCTTGACCAAACCGAGGGAAAAGTCGGAGCCGCTCCCGCAAAATTCAAACGGCTTGTCAAGTAAAAAGTACGTTCATAACATATTGATATTACTAATATATTAAATTATTGTTCTTAAAACACCCTCTTTAGGACTACAATCCTTGCTCAAGTAAAAGGGTCCTCCAGACAGGAGGGTTCATGCCCCAAGAGGCCGCCAGCGTTTTGCTCGGTTGCCTCAGCCGAGCCGTCCAAGATGGCCTTCCATTGGAAGGCGAGCGGATCGAACATGCCATCGTTGATCATGTCGAAGGAAGAAGGCTCACCACCACACTACGCATGCGGCTGGTTCGATTCCTCGATGAGGTCCGCTGGCATCCCGATGATTACTTCACCCATGAAGAAAAATTCCACGCCGACCGTTTCCTTAGAAGCCTTGCCGAAGGACATATTCCGCCCCGTTCTTCCGTAGCGCTGGCCCTCCCCCCCGGCAGACACCCGGAAATGGATGTGTTGATCCATCAGCCCAGACAATCGTTGGAAGATATCTACTTTTACACGCTTCAGAAAAAAATCGGAACCCCGCAACAACATCAAGCCATCGAAAAAATGTTGTGGCTGAGGCCGCTCGATCACGACGATTACAAACAGGCCCACGCCTTTTTGGACGCCCTCTCACCTCACGGAAGCCCAACCCGCCGAACCCAGCTCGCCCAGGCCCGCTTTTTGCTGGAGATGCTCGCCCCCGGCACCGACCCGCACGGCCTGGTAGAAAAATTGCGGGCCGCCGACCTCCCCAAACAACTCCGGCGGGCAACCGGCGGGCCGCACCCGGTCCTCCAAAATCCCGCCGCCTCTTCCCTGGATGACCTGCTGGTGACTTTGAGCGGACGACTCCGCGACGCGGCCGAAGAGGGGGACGTTTTCCTGGTTCAAAAACTAAGGGCCGCCCTGGAGAATGTCTCCCGCGCCGTGACCGCTGTGCGCAAAACCCCCGCGCGCCTCCCGGTCCCCGCCGTTTTTACCGCCCTGAAAGGGAGAGGTGTTTCGGAAACCACATGGGATTCGTTCGACCGGCTGGCCTCCCATCCCCTGATGAATGTGGCCCTCATGCCGTTGGGGGTGGCCGAGCATATCCTGGCCTCGGTGATCATGGGGGAGATGAGCTGGGAAGAATCGATCGATGAGGCCCTCGATGTCTTCGGCGGGGCGGTCATGCTGGGGGGATCCATTTGGGGGACGGCGGCCGCGTGGGGCTCTTTTCAAAAAATTATCGCCGACAAAAAACTGGGCGTCCTGTTCAAAAAAATCAGCGAGCGGGCCCCGCCCAAGGTCCGCGCCTACCTCGTGCCGGCCCTTTTCCTTACGGCCTTTACCTATGTGGCCTTGAGGCAAAGCCAGAACCTTCCTTTGGAAGAGGCGGGCGAATACCGCTGGAATTTTTTGGAGGAGATGGCGGGGGCCTTCGGAGTGCAACTGGCGGTAACCGGTGGAGCGTTTTGGGGAATTCGAAGAATTTTCAACCGGCTGGGCCGGGCCCCGAAGGGAAAAATAGGGGGCGGGGGCGTTTTGGCCCTTGCCACCGGGGCCGGGATGCTGGCCCAGGAGATCTATTCCGGCTGGCGGCGGAGGAAAATGCGAACGGAGCTCAAGGCCAAAACCTATCGGGAACTGCTTAATCTGCTCAAGGCCCATGAGAGCTACCCCGACCATCTCAAACCGAAATTGCAGGCCCGGATCGACAGAAAATTTTCCATCCTGCTCGCCCTCAACATCCTCGACTTTCCCAGCGTCCGGGAGGCGATCCGCGTGGCCGAAGGCAGGGCAGAGGAGTTCGCCCGGCTAAGAAACCTGGGTTTTTCGGAAGAACTTGCCATCCGCATGATGGATGGCTACGGAAAGATGAAGCCGCTGAACAAGGACGAGTCCGAAACGGCGCAGAACTGGATTCAAAAAATGAATCGAAAGGAATCGACCGGCGTTTTGCCGGTGAGCCTGTTGCCCGCTCAAAAACGAAGGGTGTTGAGTCTCTGGGAAAAAGACCTGAGTGATGTCATCCAGTTTGCCGTCTACCCGGTCCCGCTCCCCAATCGGCCCAAAGAGGAAGAGATGGAAGACTGGAACATTTCTCACACGATGTCTCTCTTTCGCCGCTACCTCGAAAGACGTTCGCTTTAGGGCGTGTCGTCGATGAACTGGGGAATTAGGGAATTTTAAATTCGCTCGATAGATTGTCTTTGCTGGCTTGTGCAACTCGAAGGCAGGTCGAAGGCTTCCGCGCGTCGGTCTCGTGGAACCGGGTCCGATTTGGGGCGGCCCCCAAATCGGCCCTCCCGCTCACCCCGCCCATTTTTTGGAACCCCCGATCGGATGGGCGGGGTTCCGCGAAGTTCCGCTCGACCGACTCGCTAACGCCTTCGACCTGCCGTCAAGGTACTCACGCTTGCAAAGGCAACCCCCTCTCGCTCCTTGTTATTTCCAAGAGCGAGAGGGGGTTGCCGTTGCAAGATCGGAAACAGGAGGGGCGAGAAGTACCCGCGCGCAGGGGTGTTGCGGGATTTAGCGGGAG
>JACQMB010000131.1 GCA_016203765.1 Deltaproteobacteria bacterium | reverse complement strand
TCAATGACCCGAAAAACTTTTTTCAGTCCCCGGTCGACATAGACCGCCCCCAGGACCGCCTCAAGGGCGTCCGACAACAAAGAGTCCTTTTCCCGCCCCCCGGTCCGGTCTTCCCCCTTTCCCAAAAAGAGAAAATCGCCCAGGTCAATCTTGCGCGCCAATTCGGCCAGTTGCACTTCATTGACGATGGCGGCCCGCAATTTAGAAAGTTCTCCCTCCGGATGATCGCTAAAATTTTCCATCAAGAGATGGGAGATGACCAACTCCAAAACGGCGTCGCCCAGAAATTCAAGACGCTCGTTGTTTTCCATGGGGGAGAGTTTCATCTCGTTGGTAGACGACTTGTGCGTCAGGGCCCGTTTCAACAGTGCCGGTTTTTTGAATTTATAGCCCAGCTTCTTTTCAAAAACCCTTAATTGTTTTTGTTCCTCTTTGGTAATTTCCATTTTTCCAAGGCCTCCGATCATTAGTGAATAGCCCTTTCAATCCAGGCCCCGCCCAACAAGCGGTCGGCGTCGTAAAAAACGGCGGCCTGACCGGGGGTAACGGCATCCTGGGGAGTTTGGAATGTGATTTGGAGAGTTTTACCCAGTTCTTCGAGTTGGGCAGGAACGCCCGCGTGGGTTGAGCGGATGCGGACCAGGGACCAGGGACCAGGGAGCAGGGACCTGCCAGCAATCCAGTTAGGATTTTTTGCGATCAATCCCTTCGCTCTTAACGATTCCTTTGATCCCAACACAATCTCGTTTTTTTCCGGGTCGAGTTTGGTCACATAGGCGCGCTGGCCCAGGCTCACCCCCAGCCGGCGGCGCTGGCCAACGGTATAGGCATGCAGGCCGTGATGGCGGCCCAAAACATTTCCCGTCTCATCCACAAAATCACCCGCCGGGCGGGCCGCCGCCGGATAATGTTCCTCCAGAAATCGGGCATGGTCCTCATTCCCCACAAAACACAAGTCCTGGCTTTCCGCTTTGTCGGAAGTGGGGAGTCCGAATTTTTTCGCCAGGGCGCGCACCTCTTCCTTGGCATAATCACCGATCGGAAGCCTCAACCGGGAGACCACCTCCGGTTCCAATCCCCACAAAAAATAGGACTGGTCTTTTTTCAAATCCCTGGCGCGCAAAATATTTCCTTCTTGAACCCTGGCATAATGGCCGGTGGCGATCCAGCCGGCCCCCTTTTGATCGGCATATTCCAAAAGGGCCTTAAAACGAACCTCGCGATTGCAAGGGGCGCAAGGGAGGGGAGTTTTCCCCTGGGCATATTCCGCGGCAAAATAGTCAAGGACATGGCGGCGAAAGGCCGGACGCAAATCAACGATCGCAAAAGGCAAATCCAGTTTTTCACAGACCTTTCGGGCATCCAAACGATCCTTGGGGGTGCAACAGCCTCCGGTCAGAGGTTTGTCACAGCTGTAAAGCTCCATAGCAAGGCCAAAAACCTCGAAACCGGCCTCTTTTAACAAAGCCGCCGTCACCGAACTGTCCACTCCCCCGGACATCCCCACAACCACCCTTTTTTTGGCCAACATGATTTTTCCCTTTTAAAGCAGTTATGTAAAAAAATAAAGCTAATTCATAAAATGAACAATAATTTATAACTATTTAATTTAACATATAAAATAAAAATACTATTTTTCTCTTGCCCTTGTTGATAACCTCCAACTATAAATCAGCACTCATGAGACTCTTGCTACTCCTTCTTCTAATGAATTTCTGTTATGCCGGCACACCCGCGGCGACCAAATTGGCGGGCCTGGAATTGCCTCCCCTTCAGATTGTTTATCTGCGCCATACCCTCGCATTATTGGCATTCCTCCCCTGGTTTTGGATTCAACCCAACAAGAAAATAGCCGGCAAGGATTTGCTGACCATTATGCTGGCCTCTGCTTTGACCTTCACCCTGGCTTCGGTGTTGCAGGTCTTCGGCATGCGGCATACGCACGCGGCCGACGGCACCTTTATTATGGCGATGGAACCTATTGTTGTGATCGGGCTGGCCTATTTCTTTCTGAAAGAAAAACTCGATGTCAAAACATTTTTGGGATTGGTTTTGGCCTCCGCCGGTTTTTTGATCATCTCCAGCCCCTCCTTCAATGGAAAAATGCTGGGCAATGGCCTCTTGCTCCTGGCAACCATCGCCGAAGCGACGCTGCCGATCTTGCTCAAGCCGTTGTTGAAGCGCTACTCCCCTGTATTGGTGGCCTTCTACTGCCTGTTGTTCGCCAGTTTTTACATGTTCCCATTTCAAGGGGCCGGTTTTTTTCAAAGGCTCTCTCAAACCTCCCCCCAAACCCTTTGTTTCGTTCTCTACTTGGGACTGGCCTGCTCCTGTCTGGCTAGCCTCTTGTGGCTGACCTGTCTGTCCAAAATGACCGCCACCCTTGTGGCGATCTCCTGGTTCCTGCAACCGATCTTTGGTTGTCTTATCGCCCATGCCTTATTGGGAGAGGCCTTGACCGTCCCGGTCGCCGCGGGGGGATTTTTGATCTTTCTGGCATTAGGGGTCCTGAGCACAAAACAGAAACCCAAACCGGCGCCGGTTCGGCCGACGCAAATTTATCTGCGCATCCAAAACCCCCTCCGGCCGCTTAGACCGCATTTTCCATTGCCTTCGCGGCACTTCTTTTCTATTCGTTCAAGCCGGCATGAGCTGGCCAGAAGAACTCTCCGGCCGCGTGCCGATCCTGCGCAAAGACGACCCCTCCATGGAACGCTACTGCGAAGACACCATGATGCGGGGCGAACCGTCCCAAAAGATCGCCTGGATGCGCTGGATCAAAAACGAGTGGGACCACGATTGGATTTTGGGGAGAGGGAATATCCTCAATCCAGGCTAGACTAAAACTGTCGGGCCGGGCGGATTCGACAATGCACCGGCAAACGCCAGTTTGCCGGGATAAGAATGAAGCCCGAACCGGCACCGCCCCGAAGGGGTGGTGGTGAGGGCTCACCCTACATTGCTTGCGCTGACGGGGTCAGCGCAAGAACCGCCGAGCACTTGTCGGGCCGGGCGGATTCGAACCGCCGACCACTACCACCCCAAGGTAGTGCGCTAACCAGGCTGCGCTACGGCCCGAATGTCACTTGTAGTACTCCCCCGCATTCACCCCGACGACTAAACCTTCAGCGTATCCAACAGTCCCTGCAGGTCTTTTTTGATTTTGGAAAGAATTTTGGGGGAGGGGGGAGGCGTTTTTTCCGGACGGGGCACAGCTTTCACTTTAACCGGCGCCGGAGGAGGGGCCGCCTCTTGCGGTAAACTCAGGGCGATTTGGGAGGCATGATCGCCGCCGCCGCGCTGTTCTCTCAACACTTCCTTCAGCCGTCTGCGCGCCCCGTTGATCGTGAAGCGCTCGCCGTACAAAAGGGACTTGATCTGGACCAGCGTCTCCACATCCCTCCGTTTGTACAACCGCTGGCCCGATTTCGATTTGGCCGGGCGGATGTCGGGAAATTCGGTTTCCCAATAGCGCAGGACATACGGCTTGACCGTCAACAAATCGGCCACCTCGCCGATGCGAAAATAGAGCTTATTCGGAATGGCAACCGGCTGTTTCATTTATGTTACCACTTCGGACTTGTTGAGGGCCTGTTTTAAGACCTGGCTGGGCCGAAAGGTCAAAACCCGCCGCGGGGCAATTTGGATCGCCTCGCCGGTTTGGGGGTTCCTTCCTGTCCGTGCCCGCTTGGCACGAACCAAAAAATTCCCAAAACCGGAGATTTTGATTTTTTCGCCCTTTTCAAGGGTTTCTTTAATGGTGTCGAAAACCAGCTCGACAATCTCCGAGGATTCCTTCTTGCTGAAACCGACTTTCTCGTAAATCTGCTCAATAATATCGGCCTTGGTCATGATAACCTCCCTTTCATTATTGTTTGACGGCTTTAACTTTTACCTAAAAAACGGCAATAACTCAAGGATTTTTTTACCTTAGTTTGGCCGGGAGGGTTTTTTCGAGGTGGGCGGTCAGGGCCTCGTGGGCCCGGTTTACCTCCTCATTGGTGAGGGTGCGGTCTTTGGAGGCATAACGGAGGGAAAAGGCAATGCTCTTTTTACCCGCCTCAATCCCCTCTCCCTTATAGAGGTCAAACACCCGGAACGTCTCAAGCCAGGGGGGGCCGGCCTGACGGATGGCCTCCCCAATCTTTTGGGCCGGAAGGGCCGAATCGACCACCAACGCCAGGTCTCTTTCCACAAAGGGAAAGGGGGAAATCGGTTTAAAAATAGCCGGTTGTGTCTGATAATTTTTTATTATTTTTTCAAGGCTTATCTCACATACATACATAGGTACTTCAAGGTTTAAAAAGTCGATCCGGCCGATCGAAACCCCCTGCCAAAGCACCACTGCCTCCCCCTGACTTTGAGCCTCCGTTTCAAAAGGCTCCAAACCCCAGGCCTGAAACAGCCTCGTCAAGGCCCCTTTGAGCGTAAAAAAATCGACCGGCTTCGGCTTGATCTGCCACTGGGAGGGCCATTCGTTCCCAAAGGCCAGAAGGCCCAAACACCGATCCTCTTTGACCTTTCCATTCTCCCAACGGAAAACCTTCCCCCATTCAAAGAGTTTTAAACTTTGCACCTGGCGGTTGGCGTTGAAGAGGGCCGATTTCACCAAGCCTGGCACCAAAGAATCCCGCAAGTGGGTCTGGTCGGCCGATAGGGGATTGCTCAAGGCAACACCTTTATCCCCGACCTCCCTTTCCCCCACAAAACCGAGGTGGCAACCCTCGGTAAAACCGAGGCCCGTCAGGCACCGAGCCGCGGCCTGATAGAGCCCCCTCCCCTTCGGTTTTTCCTGAAGGCCGACGGTTATCCGGGGCCGGCTCTCCGGTATTTTGTCGTAGCCGTAAATCCGGGCAGTCTCCTCGATCAGATCGATGGGGCGGGTTAAGTCGGAACGCCAGGTGGGGATGGTCCCCGCAATCCCCAGCGATTTTAGAATTTTTTTGATTTGAGCCGGGGCGATCGGGAGGCCCAAAATTCTTTTTACCTCGGCCGCGGGCAAATTGATTTGCTTCGGCCGGATTTTGTTTGGATAGAGATCGATCCAATCCCGGCTGGGCAAGCCGCCGGCGGTTTGCATAATCAGTTGACAGACACGGTGGAGGGCATTTTCCACGCCGTTCGGATCGACCCCGCGCTCAAAACGATACGACGACTCGGTGGAAATTTTGAGGCGCTTGGCGGTGGCATGGATTCTTTGGGGATCAAAAAAGGCGGCCTCCAGGACAATATCTTTGGTATCGGGGCGGACCTCGGAATTGGCCCCGCCCAGGATCCCGGCCAGGGCGACCGGCCCCTGTTCATCACAGATAAACAGATCGGCCGGTTCACATTCCCTCGTTTCACCATCCAATGTCTTGAATTTTGTCCCAGCTTTTTCCCGGCGGACGACGATGGTATCCCCCCTTAAAAACCGGGAATCAAAAGCATGGTGCGGATGGCCCAGCTCGGCCAACAAGTAGTTGGTGCAATCGACCACATTGTTGACAGGACGGATGCCGACGGCCTCCAAGCGTTTTTGCATCCAAGCCGGCGAGGGTTTGATGGCCACTCCCCGAATCAGGCGGGCCATGTAGCGGGGACAGCCCTTACGGTCTTGCACCTGAACCTTCAGGCATTTTTTGATCGCTTCTCCCCCTTTGGGCGCTGTCGTTTTTTTAAAAGAAAGCACTCTGCCCTGCAGGGCCGAGACCTCCCTGGCAATCCCCAACACGCTCAAACAATCGCCCCGGTTGGGAGTCACCGCCACTTCCAAATCTCCGCCTACGACGGCCGTCTCCAGCCCCGCCATGGTCAAACGATGAGCCAAGTCTTGAGCCGGCCATCGAACCGGAACAAACTCTTTGAGCCAATCTAAAGGAATCCTCATTAAAATTGCTCCAAAAATCTCATGTCGCCTTCATAAAAAAGACGAATGTCGTCGATGCCGTATTTCAGCATGGCGATCCGCTCCACCCCCATGCCGAAGGCGAAGCCGGAATACCTTTTGGGATCGATCTTCACGTGTTCAAAAACGGCCGGGTGGACCATGCCGGCCCCCAAAATTTCGAGCCAACCGCTCCCGCCGCAAACCCGGCACCCCCTTTTCTTGCAAAGAGCGCAGGAGATGTCGACCTCCGCCCCCGGCTCCACAAAGGGAAAAAAGCTGGGGCGAAAGCGGACCTCCCGGTCTGTTCCGAAAACCGCCGCGCAAAAATGATGCAAGACCCCTTTCAGATCGCCCAAGGTGATATCGGTATCGACCATCAGGCCTTCCACCTGGTGAAACATCGGCGAGTGGGTGACATCGTCGTCGTGGCGGTAGACCGTCCCTGGCGCGATCATGTAAAGCGGCGGTTTTTGCTTCTCCATCACGCGGATTTGGACCGGAGAGGTATGAGTCCTTAAGAGCAGTTGTTCCTTCTCCTTGGTCCGTAGTCCGTGGTCCGTAGCCTGCCCTGAGCCCTGTCGAAGGGTCCGTAGTCCAATATAAAACGTATCCTGCATGTCCCTGGCCGGATGTTCCTTGGGAAAATTCAGGGCCTCAAAATTATAATAGTCGGTTTCCACATCGGGCCCTTCAAAAATCGAGAAGCCCATCCCCAAAAAGATTTCTTCGATTTCTTCCATGACCCGGCGAATCGGATGGCGTCTCCCCTGCGGCAAGGCCAAGCCCGGCAGAGTCACATCCACGGCTTTTTCTTTAAGCACCTGCCTTCGCTTTGTCTCTTCCAAAGTTTTTTGAATGTCCTGCAGGCGGCGCTCGATTTCCCTTTTGACTTCGTTGACCAGGCGGCCCAGGGCCGGACGTTCGGCGGGGGAAAGGCCGCCCAAGGTTTTTAAAATTTGGGTCAGGCTTCCCTTCTGCCCCAAAATACGGGCCTTGGTGTTTTGCCAATCTTGCAGGTTTTGGAGGGCGGCTATCTCTTGGAGGGCTTTTTCCTGAATGGTTTTAATCTTGGCCCGCAGTTCCTCGATCATCTTTGGTCCGTGGTCCTAGGACTGCATCTGTTGGACCAATTGTTTAAAATCGTTCGGCTCGGTGACGGCCAATTCCGCCAGTATCTTCCGCTTCACGCCGATCCCCTTTTGTGTGAACTGATGGATGACGCGGCTGTAGGAAAGGCCCATCTCTTTGAGGGCGGCCGAAATGCGAATTTGCCAAAGGGCGCGAAACTCCCTTTTTTTGGTCTTGCGGTGTTTGTA
>JACQMB010000124.1 GCA_016203765.1 Deltaproteobacteria bacterium | reverse complement strand
CCTCATTACTATTGAGGATATTTATAATTTTGGAGTTGTCAAGGGAATAGTCAGAGATCCTCTGATTCAAAATTTCTTGACGGCGATGTTTGGCGAATCGAGCCGTCCAGACAAAACATCCCCTCTCTGAATCCGGTCAAAAACCGGGAACTGATTTTTATGACGATCGAGGCGGCCGATTTTTTGGAGTTTTCCGTTGGAACCGCAAAGATTGAATTCTTTTTTCCCTTTGGAAATTAGGGGCGAACTAACAACTCTCCACAAGTCCGTAGTCCGCAGTCCGTAGTCCGCGGTCCTCCCCAGAATCATGTAAGCCATCTTTAAATAATCGTGCTTGTTGCCCGTGATCTGGTCGATCTGTCTAATCAAGGCCGGACATTTCCAATCAATATAAAAATGACACCAGTCGCGCCGGTTGGCGGCCAGCATGGGACAATTTTGCTGATGGAGGCAGGGGGCCAAGACCTGGGCGAAGCCGCTTCTTAGAATTTCGTCCCGCAGAGTCATCAGTTGGCGCGTCCCTTGTTGCGTGGCCGGCTCAACAATAATGAAGAGAGCGGTCTTGTTTAAAATTTCCCGCGACCAGTTTAATTGCTCTCGCCGCGGAATCTCGGTGAAAAAGTAGGAGGCAAAAGCCAAATCAATTTTTTGGTTTGGGATCGGTTGGTGGATAAAAGAACAGCGATGATGGGACGGGGCCCATTTTTTCCAGAGGGCCATGGCATCCCGCCCGATGATCCGGTTTTGTTCGAAGGCGAGAATTTCCAAAGGCTGATCAGCGAAAAAAGCCGAGCAGGCCAGGGCGACAGTCCCCGGCCCGGAGCCCAGGTCCAATATTTTCAAGGGGTGGTCTTTTAAGTAGGGGGGAAGTTGTTCAAGGCATTTCCAAACCTTCACGAAGGTCGGCAGGACATAATAAAGAAGAAATCCCGACCGGTATTCTTTTCGGTTGAAATAGTTTTTTGGAAGTTCCGCGCGCCCCTCCGTGAAAGCAGTGGAAAGCAGGTCCGCCCCCTTGGCAAAAAATTTCAGGTCGTGATGGGTCCAGCCCGGCGTTCGGGCGCGGTGGGGAGGGAGATAGGTCTCTTTGAGGTGGGTTTTAAGAAGTTCCTCTAACCGTTTGAGAAAATTCTCCATAATGTCTTGTCGAGACGGGCGATCCCATCCTCGGCCTCTTTCTTTGTGATGGATAGTGTGGGACGAAGCCGCACGGAACGCTTCCCCGAAGGCAGAATCAAAAGACGCTCTTTTTCGAGTGCGGTTTTAACAATCCGATTGCGGATTTCAACCGTTGGGACATCAAAGGCAATCAGGCCGCCCAGCCCGCGCACGTTGGCCATCGGGTATTTTTCGGCCAGCTTTTCTAATGCCTTCAGAATTTGTTTGCCGCTTGCGGCCATATTTTTCAGCAAATTTTCTTCCTGGATAATTTCGATGTAACGGGTGGCCCGGACCATATCGCATAAATTTCCGCCGAAGGTGGAGTTGATCCGGCTGGGAATTTTAAAGCAATGGTCGATTTTTTCCCGATCGATGCGATCCGTTACCGCAATCCCGCTCACCTGCGCCTTTTTGCCGAACGCCATAAGATCGGGCTTCACGCCGTAATGCTCCCAGCACCACCACTTGCCGGAGATTCCCATGCCGGTTTGAACTTCGTCGAAGATCAACAACACATCCCGGTCATCGGCGACGCGCCGCAGGGCCCGAAAAAATTCAGGCCGAAAATAGTTGCCGCCTCCCTCTGACTGTACCGGCTCGATAATGATCGCCGCGGTCTCCGCGCCAAACTGATTCAGATGGGCCTCGATTTGGGAAAGGGCCGTCCGCTCCCGTCCTTCCAGCGTCGGCGGGAGGGCATCTTCCTCATAGACATGAATTTTTGGATTCAAAACGCGCGGCCAGGGAAATTTGGGAAAGTAATCGGTTTTGCGTTTGTCAAACGTGTCGGTCATGCTTAACGTATAGCCCGACCGTCCGTGGAAACATTGGCTGAAATGGATGACTTGGTTGGCCTCGGTTTTTGAGCCGTGCTTTAAATTAAGGCGCGACTTCCAATCAAAGGCGACTTTTAAGGCGTTTTCGACCGCCAGCGCCCCGCCCTCGATAAAAAAGAGGTAACGAAACATTCCGCGCAAACAAATTTTGTCGAATATATCGACAAAGTGGGCGAAATGCGGGGAATAGATGTCGCTCAGCGCCGGTTTGACGCCGGCGGCCTCATGCAGGGCTTTCAAATATGATTTTTTTTTAAGCCCCGGATGGGTGAAGCCGATCGCCAGCGAGGCAAAGAAGGAATAAAAATCGAGATAGGTTTTTTTATCGAGCTGATTATAAAGATAGGCCCCTTTGCTCTTTGCCAAATCAACGACGATGGGCATCCCGTCGACCAAAAGGCGGCGCTTTAAAACGGATAGGGACTTGCGGCCCGAATAATCTTTGCCAAAAGCGCTCATATTTTGTAGTCCAAATCGGGCTCAATGTAGGTCGTTTCAATCTGCGCTAGTTGCAGTTTTCCCGACAGGTCCCAGTTGACCGCCTGCCATCGGGTGAACTGATCCAAAACCCAAATCCCGGAGAGGCGGGAGCCGTTTCCCGACTTTCCGTTGCCGCCGAAGGGCAAGTGGACCTCCGCGCCGGAGGGGGAGTTGTTAATCGAAGTCATCCCGGAGGAAATTTCCTCCTTCCACTGATAAATGTAGTTGGGGTTTTGGGTGTAGATGGCGGAGGCAAGCCCGTAACCGGTCCCGTTGGCCAGCCGGATCGCCTCCCCCAGATTTTTACAGGTCATTACGTTAAAAATGGGGCCAAAGGTTTCGGTAAAATAGATTTCGTCCTTCGGTTTTACATTGTCGACAATGGTTGGATAAACGTACAACCCGTCTTTTAAATTTTTCATCCGCCCGTTCGGTTTGGTCAGGATTTTGTGATGAGGCTTGATCAAAGTGTCCAGAAACCCCAAGAAATTGCTCATGAATTTTTCCGATATCATCGGGCCATAAACAATATCCTCCCTCATCGGGTCGCCGATTTTCATTTTGGCAACTTTGGCCAACAGCAATTTCAGAAATTTGTCCCGAATCGCCCCATGTAAAATAAGATTTCCCAAAGAGGTGCAACGCTGGCCCGCCGTCCCGAAGCCGGCCCATAAGGCGGAGGTACTTGCCAGTTCCAGGTCGGCGTCTTCCATCACCACCATCGGGTTTTTCCCCCCCAGCTCCAGGCAGGGCTGTTGGAGATTTCGTCCGCAGACTTCTCCAATCCGTACACCGACGGCCGTTGATCCGGTAAAACCGAATTTGTCGATCAGCTCCTTTTCAACTCCTTGAATCAGCCATTCACCCGTGGAACCGGCCCCCTTCCCGAACAAAACGTTGAAGACGTTTTTAGGCAGGCCCGATTTATACAAAAGTTGCGCGAAGTAATAAGAGGTCAAAGGGGTATCTTCGGATGGTTTCCAGACACAGACATTTCCGCAGAGGAGGGCCGGGACAAAATACCAGGAGGGGACCGCCACCGGAAAGTTTCCGGCGGTGATGCAGGCAAACACACCCACCGGCCTTCGATAAGTGTAAAGTTCCTTGAAGGGAAGTTCGGAGGGGGTGGTCATGCCGTAGAGCCGCCGCCCCTCGCCGGCAAAAAACTGGCAGGTGTCGATCGCCTCCTGCACGTCGCCTCTCGCCTCCTTGATCGGCTTTCCCATCTCGCGGGTGATCAGGCGGGAGAGGGCCTCTTTATTTCGGCCAAGCAAAACCCCGAAATTGTGGATGATGCCAGCCCGAACGGGGGGAGGAACTTTCTTCCACGTTAGAAACGCCTTTTTGGCGGCCAGGCAGACCGATTCGATCTGCTTTTTACTCGCACAGCCAAAAACTCCCAGCACATCGCTCAAAATGGCCGGGTTTTTCGATTCGAAGCGGGTAGCGCCGGTTTCTTCCTTGACCCTCGTTAAAACAGACAAGCCTTTTTTTATCATCCACCCCCCCCAAGACCGAAAAATATAAACCAACTGGATTTTTTTACAAGCCTCCATTATACCGCCGACATGATCTGGATCAGTGTACTCCTCGTTCCCGTTTTTTGCGGAGGGTTTTATTGGGTCTTGACCGCGATCGCCCTAGCCCTCTTTTTTTCCAAAAAGGAAGAAGTGAAAAGAAACGCTTGGCCTTGGCCAAAGGTCTCCCTCATCAAGCCGGTCTGCGGGCTGGAGAGAAACCTGAAAGAAAATTTGGCGACCGCAGTGATCCAGGATTATCCCGATTATGAAGTTATTTACGCCGTCCAGAATAAAAACGATCCCGCCCTTTCGGTTTTAAAAAAAATCGGAGGGGCCCAAGTTGTTATTGATGAGGAGGCCCCGGGGCCGAACGGGCGCCTGGTCAACATCCATAATGGAACCAAACGAGCCGCGGGTGAAATACTGGTTTTTTCGGACAGCGACATGTTGTTAAAACCCGATTATCTTAAAACAATCGTGGGCCCCTTCCTGCAGGACCGGTCGGTGGGGATGGTTTGCACCTTGTATCGCGCGGCCGGGGCCCGCCATTGGTTTGAAAAACTGGAATTGTTATCGCTCAATGCCGATTTTATTCCCTCGGCTGTTTTTGCCGAGGTCACCGGGTTTTCCAAAATCTGCCCCGGTTCCTCTCAGGCCATCCGCAGGGATGTTTTGGAAAAAATCGGGGGTTTAGCTCCCCTGGCGCATTATTTGGTGGAGGATTTTGAACTGGGCCGGCGCGTTCGGGAGGCCGGATTCCAAATAAAAATTCTCCCCTATCTGGCCCAGACCCAGGTGGCCCTTCAGGGGGTTCGCGACTGGTGGCGCCATCAGGTCTATTGGAAACAAAACACCCGCGCCGCCGCGCCGGTCGGATTTTTTTTTACTCTTTTTATTCGGGCCGTTCCCTTTTCCCTGCTTTATGCTTTGCTGGGAGGGAGGGGCGGGTGGGGTGTTTTGGGGATCACGCTTGGATTGCGCTGGATCACGTCGGTCTGGAATGCCTTGATTTTGCGCGACCGAGAGGGGCTCAAGGCCCTTTGGCTCCTCCCGTTGCGGGATTTGCTCGGATTTTTTGTTTGGATAGCCAGCCTGACGCGGCACAAAACGCATTGGAGAGGAAAAGTGTTTCGGGTGAAGAAAGGGATCATGCATGAAGCAACTGGTGGTTAACGCCGACGATTTTGGGCTTTGTTCCGAAGTGAATCGCGCCGTGATTCAGGCAAACCAACAGGGGATTCTAACCGCCGCCAGCTTGATGATTGCCGCCCCCGCGGCAAAAGAGGCGGTGGCCTTGGCCAAGGCAAATCCAAAGCTAAAAGTCGGCCTCCATTTTATTTGCGTCGACGGTTTCGGCCTCCTTTCCCAAAAGCCGTTTTCGTCCAACTTGATTTGGGCCGGGGTTCGCTATTTTTTTTCACCGGCCTGGAGGCGGCGTTTGAAAGAAGAATTAACGGCGCAAATGGAAGCCTATCTTGAAACCGGTTTGGTCTGCGATCATTTGAACGCCCATAATCATTTTCATTTACATCCGGTCGTTCGGAAAATTGTTATGAACTTGGCGCAACGGCACAAGATTCGCAAAATACGCTGGCCATCCCCGGCCCCGTTGAGCCGGGCGCTCAAAAAAAAGTTGGACGCGGCCGGGCTGACCCGCAACGACCACACGTTCGGCCTCAAAGAGACCGGCCGAATGACGGAAGAGGCCTGGCTCAAGCAGATTCCGCAAATTCGGGATGGGATGACGGAAGCCTACTGCCATCCGGCGGTTTCTTCTTCTCCCGCGACGGAAAAATGGTTGAAAAATTACAACTGTGTGGAGGAATTTAAGGCCCTGGTCTCGCCCAGGGTCAAGGGAGCCCTCCAGGAGGCGCGGATTCGCTTATGTTGAAGACAATGATTGTCCTTGGTTTGGCCATGCTCTGCGCGGGCGTCGGGAATATTTTCATGCGGCAGGGTTTGCAGAAGATCGGGGTCGGGCCGAGCCGAAACATTTTTAAAATGCTCGTCTTCTTTCGCCGCGCCGTCGCCAATCCCCTGGTCTTGCTGGGAGTTTTAATCAGCATCGGCTACTTTGCCCTTTGGCTGGCGGTTCTGTCGTGGGCCGATGTCAGCTGGGCCCTGCCGATGAACGCGGTGGAGTATGTTTTCGTGGCCCTGGCCGCCGTCGTTTTTCTCAAGGAGCGGGTCGGCCGCTACCGGTGGCTGGGGATCGGGTTGATCTTGCTGGGGATGATTTTCATGATGGAGTCGTGGCATGGTTAAGGCAACCCTCGCGTTGTTGCTGGCCGTCACCGCGGCCGGCCTTGGCAATCTCTCTTTGGCCAAGGGGATGCAGGCGATCGGCCCCTTGGAGAGTTGGACCCTTGCCTATCTTTTTGATTATTTTATCCAGGCCTTTTCCAATCCGTGGGTGATTGCGGGAATTTTTTTGGAGGTGGCCTATTTTTTGCTCTGGCTGGTGGTCCTGGCGGTTTCCGACGTCAGCTGGGCCGTGCCGATGAACGCGGTCGAGTATATTTTCGTTGCCTTGCTGGCCGTTTTCTGGTTGGGTGAGCGGGTTTCATCTGCCCGATGGATTGGAATTGTTTTGATCTCTCTGGGCGTTTTTCTCATGATGCAATCGTGGAGCGAAAGGAAAACGGATGAGCTTGATTCCCCCCGTTAAGGCCTATTTTCCCGAAGAAGACCGGCAGTGGATTACGGCGCAAATCGAGGAGATGCTTTCGAACGGCCAGTTGACGCTGGGTAAATGGGGAAAGGCCTTTGAGGAGGAATTTGCGAAGCTGGCGGGGGCCGACCACGCCGTGGCGGTGGGAAGCGGGACCGAGGCGATTGAAATTCCATTGCGGATTTTGGATGTGGCGGGAAAAGACGTTTTGGTCCCCACCAATACCTTTTTTGCCACGGCGGCCGCGGTCATTCATGCAGGGGGGAGGCCCGTTTTTGCGGATAGCGAGCCTTCGGATTTTGCCTTGTCGCTCTCCAGCCTGGAAAAACAGATCACGCCCAATACCGTCGGCGTTATCTTGGTCCACATCGCGGGGATTGTTTCCAAACGAACCGAAGCGATCGCCGACTGGTGCAGACAAAAAGGTTTGTGGCTTTTTGAAGACGCCGCCCACGCCCACGGGTCAACTCTAAACGGCAAACACGCCGGGACGTTCGGCGTTGCCGGTTCCTTTTCCTTTTACCCCACCAAGGTGATGACCTCTGCCGAGGGAGGGATGATTATTACGAATGATCAGAAAATAGCGGAGGAGGCCGGGCTTTATCGCGATCAGGGAAAAACCTCCTTCCTGGAAAACACGCACGGAAAGCTGGGCTACAACTGGCGCTTGAGCGAGCCGCACGCGGTCATCGGCCTGGCGCAGGTGAGGCGGCTGAAGGAGATCAACGCGAAGCGGGCCGCCATTGCCAAATTTTACGACGAGGCGCTTGGCGCGGGGGTTCCGGGTGGGCCGCTGACCGTTTCCAAAAATCAGTTTTCCAACTATTATAAATATGTTTTTCTTCCCGGCAAAGTTTTGGACCGGAAAGCGCTCAAGAAAAAATTAAAGGAAAAATACGGCGTCTGTTTAGCCGGAGAAGTTTATGAAACGCCGCTTCATCATCAACCGGTTTTTCAAAAATGGGCGGGGGGAGCCTTTCCCGTGGCGGAAGACATCTGCGCCCGCCACATCTGCCTCCCCCTCTTTCCCTCCATGACAACCGAAGAGGCCCGGCAGGTGGTGGCGAGCCTGAAGGAGGCGCTGAATGGCTAAAGTCGTCGTTACCGGCGGCGCCGGTTTTATCGGCTCCCATGTGGTTGATCATTTGCTGGAGGCAGGCCATGAGGTGACGGTCCTCGATTATCGCGCCAGACCCCGTCGCGGCGACGTCAAATACGAAGACGTTGATTTGCTTGACTTTGCCTCGACGCTGGAGGCGACCAGGGGCGCCCAGCACCTTTTTCACATCGCCGCCGTTTCCAACGTCAACTATGCCCACAAATACCCGGTCTATTGCACGCAACTCAATGTCGTTGGGAGCGCCAATGTCCTGGAGGCGGCCCGCATCCATCAGGCCGAACGGGTCTATTTTGCCTCGACCGTTTGGGTCTACAACGGTTCCAAGGAAAAGGAGCCGGTGACGGAGGATTCGCCGTTTTATCTTCCGGGCGCGGGGCATATTTACACCTCAACAAAAATGGCCGCCGAGATGCTGTTTCATAATTATTGGGATTTATACAAGGTTCCTTTTACCATTTTGCGCTACGGCATTCCCTACGGACCGCGGATGCGCGAGGAACTTTTGATTCCGATTTTTTTGAAAAAGGCCTTTGCCGGAGAGCCGCTGACCATTCAAGGTGAGGGGGCGCAATACCGAAACTTTATTTACGTGACCGATCTGGCGGCGGCCCATGTTCTGGCGATGCGGGGGGAGGCCAAAAACCAGGTCTATAATTTGGAGGGGCCGGAAAAGATCACCGTCCGCCGGGTGGCCGAATCGCTTCAAAAACTTTTGGGCAAGGACAAAGTCAAAATCGAATTTACCCCCGCCCGTCCCGGGGACTTCGGCGGCAAAACGGTTTCGGCAAAGAAGGCCGAAAAGGAACTGGGCTGGAAGGCCTCTACCCCTTTTGAACAGGGGCTTGCCGCCACCACCGATTATTTTAGAAACAAGTGGGGCGTTTAGCGATAGGCCGGAATCCCGGTTATCTTTTCACCCAGAATTAAAGTGTGGATGTCGTGGGTCCCCTCGTAGGTATAAACACTTTCGATATTCATCAGGTGGCGGATGACCGGGTATTCGTCCAGGATGCCGTTGGCGCCGAGGATTTCACGTGCCAAGTGAGCCGCGCGGCGGGCGATGGCACAGTTGTTCATTTTGGCCATCGAGACCTGCTCCGTTGTGAATTTGCCCGAATCTTTCAGCCGTCCTAACTGCAAGGCCAGTAATTGACCCTTGGTGATTTCGGTCAGCATTTCGACCAGCTTGCGCTGGGTCAGTTGAAAAGCCCCGATCGGTTTGTCGAATTGAACGCGGGTCTTGGCGTATTCCACCGCCGTTTCATAACAGGCCATCGCCAGGCCCAATGTCCCCCAGGCGATCCCGTAGCGGGCCTGGGTCAAACAGCCCAGCGGGCCTTTCAGCCCGACGGCCTTTGGCAGTCTGTTTTCCTCCGGCACCTCTACGTCCTTTAAAACAAGTTCCGAAGTCACCGAGGCGCGCAAGCTAAATTTTCCCTTCATCTCCGGGGCCGAAAAACCTTTGGTCCCCTTTTCCACCAGAAAACCGTTGATCTTGCCGGCCTCGTCTTTGGCCCAGACCACCGCCACGTCGGCGATCGTGCCGTTGGTAATCCACATCTTGGCCCCGTTTAAAATCCATTTCGCGTTTTTTTTCACGGCGCGGGTCAGCATCCCGGCCGGGTTGGAGCCGAAGTCAGGCTCGGTCAGGCCGAAACAGCCGACCGCCTCCCCCTTGGCCAGTTTTGGGAGCCACTTTTTTTTCTGCGCCTCGCTTCCCCAGGTAAAAATGGGATACATCACCAACGCCCCCTGCACCGAGGCGGCCGAGCGCATGGAAGAATCGCCCCGCTCCAGCTCCTGCATCAGCAGGCCGTAGGCGACATTGTTCAAGCCGGCACAACCGTATTCCTCCGGCAGGGTCGGGCCCAAAAATCCCAGCCTTCCCATTTTGGGAAAGATCTCCTTCGGGAAAGTCGCGTCGCGATGGTGTTTGTTGATGATCGGCAGAATCTCTTTTTCGCTGAATTCCCTGGCTGTTTGCTGGACGCGGGCCTCTTCTTCTGATAGGAGAGCGCCCATATCATAAAAATCGGTGCAGTTTATTTTTGTCATAAAGTACGCCTATATAAACATGAATCGGCGGCCGCGCAAGTTGCTTTTTGTTTTTTGGGTTGTCTTGGTTAGTTGTCATTTTTCCTTCCCGTTATGGAGTTACCGCAATGCCGCGTTGGAAGAGGAGGCGCGGGCTTATCGGAAAATTCAACAGCTGATCAGCTTCGGTTTGGTCGACAAGGTGATCGTCGGCAACAAGCCCTGGCCCCGCCGGGAAATGGCGCGGATCATCCGGGAGGCCGAAAGTCATTTGGACCGCCTGCGGGACGTGGAACAGGAAATCCGCGCCAAGATGACGCTGAAATATCTAAAAGAGGCCTACGCGCCGGAACTCGAAGGAGAATCCACCGTTGCCGCGCACCCCTTCAAGGAATTTTCTCTGGAATATCTTTTAATGGATTCGCCCTCGCGCGAGATACCGATCCACAACGGATCGGGAGACCAGATCGCCGCCTTCGTTAATCCGCTGACCGCCTACCAACGGGGGCGGAGCTATCAAGACAACCACAATTTCGGCTTACTAACGAGACATATTGCCGAGTTAACCCAGCATCTCTCCCTGGCCGGCCGCTCCCATTTTTTGCTTCAGAAACAATCCTCCGGCCCCGATGCCATGCGGTGGGGTTTTGACGAGCTCTATCTCCGGGGGGAATTCAAAAATATCGGCCTCCAGATCGGGCGCGATATGCTGGCCTGGGGCCCGGCCCCGGAGGGCGGGGTTTTTTACTCAAGCAACGCCACGCCGCTCGACATGTTTAAGATCTCCAATGCCTCCCCTTTTTATTATCCCTGGATTTTTAAATACCTGGGACCCGCCCAGGCCTCTTTTCATTTGGCCGTTCTGGGATCGAACCGCGACATTCCCCATCCGTATGTGGCCGGCTGGAAATTGTCTTTTCTCCCCCACAAAAATTTTGAGTTCGGATTTACCCATGCCGTGATGGCGGGGGGCGAGGGGAGCGCCGACGCCTCTTTTGGCAACCGGGTGACCGATGTTTTCGGCGTGTTTGCCTCGCTCGGGGCCAGGGATCCCAATATTTCCAACCGCGTCGGGGGTTTTGATTTCACCTGGCGCTTTCCAGGCTTGAGGGGGCTGAATCTTTACTATGAAATATTGATGGAGGACACCAAGGAGCCGGCCCATTGGGATTTGATGTTTTGGCATGAGGCGATTAACCAGGTGGGATTGTTTTTGCCGCAGTTGAGCGCTGATGGAACCCAAACCCTCCGTTTTGAATTTCAGCGGGCCGGGTTTCGCCCCTACCGGCATCATCAATATACCTCGGGATGGACGCAGAACGGCCGCCTGATGGGAAGCGAGTTGGGGCCGGATGCCTACGGTTTTATGCTGGAATTCGGTCATGAACCGACCCCCTACTTTCACCAGCGGCATTCGTTTCATTTTGAGTCGAGGGACAGCGACGTCTATTTTTACGGCAATCAGGCGACGGTCCTCAGAAAAACGGAGGACAACCCGGCCGAGCGGCGTTATCGCCTGCTTCATACCCTGGAGTGGTATAGTAAGGCCGGCCAGCGCTGGTTTTTGCAGGCAGGCTACGAGCGGGTCCAGCAGTTTAATTTTGTCGCGGGCCAGGACATCAACAATTTTTTAATCCATGCCGGCTTTACCTTCTATCCCAAGATTTAACTCCTCCAAACGGGGGGCGGACTTCCGGTTGGCCGCCGGTTTTACCGCGCTGATTTTTTTCAGTTTGTATTTCACCCCGTTTTTGAGGGATTTTTTGTCCCGGCACCTGCTGTTGGGAAAATTTGTATCCGGATTTTATGTTTTGTTCGGCCTGGGGCTAATCCTTTTGTTTTTACATAAATATCAAATTAGGAACCCCAAGGCCTACTTGGGATTTCTGGTCGTGTTTGTTTTGTTTCTGCTGGAGCTCCAAATCACCCCCATGCCGGTCGAGCGGCTTCACTTCATCGAGTATGCCCTCCTTTTTGCCGTCTGGTTTCGTGTGCTTCGCCATTTTTTTAAGGGAATAGGGCTTTACGGAGCCGCCCTCTGGTGGGTCTGCTTGATCGGTCTTTTAGATGAGGGGATCCAGAAAATTTTGCCGAATCGCCATTTTGATTGGGACGACATCTATCTAAACGTCTTCGGCTCCCTGCTCGGCCTGGCCAGCGTCTGGATTTTGATGCGGTATCGGCGTGACCGGAGGTAGTGATATTTTGGTGCTGTAATTTGAAAAATATGGTTGAAACGAGATGGAAAACAACAAAACAATTATTGTTAACCCATCTTTTTGAGATTCGCAAACCCCACGCCAAGAATTACGAGAGGAAGAATATAACCGAGAATGCCAGGAATTCCAACAACAAGTCCATACCCGATACTAATAACCGCCATTGCTGTGTAAAAATAGACTCCCCACTTGCGCATTTTCCAGCAACCAATTAATCCTATGAGACCGAGAAGAGATGACAAAATAGTAATTGGGACAAATAAAAGCCCATATTGTTGGATTAGAAATGTGCGCGCACTTGGTATCAAAAGTCCGCCAAAAACAAAGGGGGTACCAATAAAACCGATAATACAGAATACTGTGATTATCGTTGGGCGTTTTGCTACTGAGATAACAAGTTGTGACAAGGTGTTATTTTGTTGTTCCATTTTCAAAATCGCCAATTCGTTTTTGCCCTGAAAATTCAATGCCAACTGGCCGCCGAGCGAGGCGAGGCGAACCGAAACCGCTTGCAAATTCCTTACTTGTGCCCAGGGCGGGACTCGAACCCGCAAGGGTTTCCCCACAGGATCCTTAATCCTGCGCGTATACCAATTCCGCCACCTGGGCCAATTCCGGTGCCTTTTGTTATTCTTTCACCGGCACCGCTTCCTCCACCGGCACTTTGCCCACCACCGATTCGCTTCCCTTATGGTGGCCGATTTTGGCCAGCCAGACGGAGGTGAGCAAAAAAATGACCGAAACAACGATGGTCAGCTTGTTTAAGAAAGTGGCCGGCCCCCGGCCGCCGAATAAGGTCTGCGAAGCCCCGCCAAAGACGGCGCCGATGTCGGCCCCCTTGCCGGCCTGCAGCAAGATGACCCCGATCAGAAACAGACAAATAAATATGTGCAATCCGACCGCGACAGTTTCCATTTAAACCTCCCGTGTCCTGAGCCGGCCCCGATTCTTATTGGGGCGAGCTGAAGGACTTAATGATCTTGGCGAATTTTTCCGCATCGAGGCTGGCCCCGCCCACCAGCAGGCCGTCCACGTCTTTTTGTTTCAAAAACGCGCCGGCGTTTTTATCCGAAACACTCCCGCCGTACAACAGGCGCATCTTGTCGGCCGTCGGGGCATCCAGGGCCTGCGCCAAAACCTTCCGGATCGTTCCCATCACCTCCTGCGCCTGCTGGGGTGTGGCGTTTTTGCCCGTCCCGATCGCCCAGACCGGCTCATAAGCCCACACCAGCGTCTCCAGCCCCGATTTCATCTGCCCGTCCAAAATTTTGCTTACCTGCGATTCCACCACATCCAATGTTTTTCCTTCGTTGTGTTCCTCCTCGGTCTCCCCCACGCAAATGATGGGAATGAACTCGTAGGCGAGGGCGGCCGCCACTTTTTTGTTGATAGCGACATCGGTCTCTCCGAAAGATTTCCGCCGCTCCGAGTGGCCCAAAATTACGAAACGGACATTCAGTTCACTCAAAAAACGCGGAGAGATCTCGCCGGTATAAGCCCCGGCATCCTCCCAATACATGTTTTGCGCCCCCAGTTGATAAGGGGTGCCGGAGAGGGCCTCATCCAGGGCGTAGAGCGAGGTAAAGGGGGGACAAATGACGACCTCGCAGTCTGGACTCCCCTGCATATGGCGCCTCAGGGCGGCCACGAATTTGAGAGCCTCCGCGATCGTGGCGTTCATCTTCCAGTTGGCGACAATTAATTTTGTTCTCATCGGTATCCCAACACCCGCAGGCCGGGGAGCGTCCCCTTTTCAATAAACTCCAGGCTGGCCCCGCCGCCGGTTGAAAGGTGCGTCATTTTATCGGCCAGGCCCGCCTTGACCACCGCGGAGGCCGAGTCGCCGCCCCCCACGATGGTGACGGCTTTTGTTTCGGCCATCGCCCGGGCCACACTATAAGTCCCCTGGGAAAATTTTTCAAATTCATAAACGCCCATCGGGCCGTTCCAAAAAATCGTTTTGGCCCCGGCCATCCGTTCGGCAAAGAGTTTTCGGGTTTTGGGGCCGATATCGACCCCCATCCATCCTTCCGGGATATCGGCGGCCGGCTCCGGCTCAACCCCATCCTCCAATGCCTTGACGACGTCGTGATCCACGGGAAGGCAGAGCGGAATCCCCTTGGCTTCCGCCCGGCTCAGGATTTTTCGGGCCACGTGGATTTTTTCATTCTCCACCCTGGAGGCCCCCGTTTTTTTGCCCAAGGCTTTCAGAAAGGTATAGGCCATTGCCCCCCCGATGCAAAGACAATCCACGGTATTCAAAAGCCGTTCGATCACGCCGATCTTGTCGGAGACCTTGGCTCCGCCCAAGAGGGCCACAAACGGGCGTTTGGGGGCTTTTAAAATAGAGGCCAAAAACTCGATCTCTTTTTTCATCAAAAGGCCGGCCCCTTTTTCGGCAACGAAAGGGACCATCCCCACCACCGAGGCGTGGGCCCGGTGGCTGGCCCCAAAGGCGTCATTGATATAGACATCACCCAGGGCCGAAAGTTTTTTGGCAAAGCGCTCGTCATTGTTTTCTTCCTCTTGGTGAAAGCGAAGATTTTCCAAAAGCATCGCCTGCCCCGGTTTCAAATCTTTGGAGAGCTTGGTCACCCCCGTCCCCACGCAATCTTCCGGAAACAAAACCTCCCCCAGCCGCAACAGCTCCATCAGGCGCTCCGCCACGGGGGCCAGCGAATATTTTTCAACCCTTTCCCCTTTGGGCCTGCCCAGATGGGAGGCCAAAATGACTTTGGCCTTTTGTTTGAGGGCGTATTCAATGGTGGGGAGGCAGGCCCGGATGCGGGTGTCGTCGGCCACTTTTCCATCCTGAGTCAGCGGCACGTTAAAATCAACCCGGATAAAAACCCGTTTGTTGGCCAGCGAGAGTTCGTTGATGTATTGCATGAGGAAGCGGATACCTCGTGAAGGCAAGCACGAGGTATCCGCTTCCTCATGCAAGCCGGCCGCCGATATATGTTGCAAGGTCCAGCATCCGTTGGCTGAAACCGGTTTCGTTGTCGTACCAAGCCAGGGTCTTGACCATGCGGCCGGCGGCCTTGGTGCAGGCGGCATCGACGATGGAAGATCGCAAATCACCCAGATAATCGGAAGAGACCAGGGGGCGCGTTTCA
The DNA here is from genome assembly GCA_016203765.1 of Deltaproteobacteria bacterium. GTDB lineage: Bacteria > UBA10199 > UBA10199 > SPLOWO2-01-44-7 > SPLOWO2-01-44-7 > JACQMB01. The sequence goes on along the minus strand of JACQMB010000124.1, from coordinate 1,669 downwards.
AAACCCAAAATGTTTTTTAGGGCGCCATGGGCGGCTTCCTGGAAGGCCTTGTTGACCTCCTCCGCCGTTGTCTCTTTTTTAAGCCAGCCGACAAAATCGGTGCAGGAGACGTTGACGGTGGGAACCCGGATGGCAAAGCCGTCCAGCTTTCCTTTTAAATCGGGAAGAACGAGGCCCACCGCCTTGGCCGCCCCGGTGGTGGTCGGGATCTGATTGGCCGCCCCCGAACGGGCCCGCCGTAAATCCTGGTGCGGGGCATCGAGGATGCGCTGGTCATTGGTATAGGAATGAATCGTGGTCATGAAACCCTGTTCCACACCGAATGTTTTGTGCAAAACATAAACCATGGGGGCCAGACAGTTGGTGGTGCAACTGGCGTTCGAAACAATCACATGTTTTTCCGGATCGAACGTTTGGTGATTGACCCCAAAAACAAAAGTGGCGTCCGGGTCTTTGGCCGGCGCCGAGACGATGACCTTTTTGGCTCCCCCCTTGAGGTGCCCGCCGGCCCCCGCCCGGTCGGTAAAAAAACCGCTGCACTCCAAAACAATGTCGGCCCCCGCGTCTTTCCACGGAATTTTGGCCGGCTCTTTGCTGGAAAAGACCGGGATTTCCCGGCCGTCAATGGTCAGGGCCTTTGCACCGGTTGCGATGCGGCCCGGATAGCGCCCGTGGGTGGAGTCGAATTCAAACAGGTGGGCGAGGGTGCCGATCGGGGCGATGTCGTTGAGGCCGACACATTCGATATTTTTATGGCCGCGGGCCAGGCGCAGGACAATCCGCCCGATCCGCCCGAAGCCGTTGATGCCGATTCGTATGGCCATAGGAGGGCTCTATCTAATATCCGCCATTAATTTTGTAAAGGCGGGAATGTCCAGCGATTGTTTGCCGTCGCTGAGGGCCTTGGCGGGGTGAGGGTGGACCTCGATCATCAGGCCGTCGGCGCCCGCGGCCAGGGCGGCCTTGGCCATGGCGGGCACCAGAGCCGCGTCGCCGGTTCCGTGGGAGGGATCGACGATAATTTTTAAATTGGTTTTCCTTTTCAAAAGGGGAACAACGGCCAGGTCCAGCGTGTGGCGCGTGGCCGACTCAAAAGTTCGGATGCCCCTTTCACACAAAAAAATCCGGTCATTTCCCTCTTGCAAAAGATATTCGGCGGACAAGAGCCACTCTTCCACGGTCATGGCCATCCCCCTTTTTAACAGGATCGGCTTTTGCGTTCGGGCCGCCTCTTTAAGCAAAGGATAATTTTGCGAACTGCGCGAGCCGATCTGGATGATGTCGGCGTATTCGGCGATGAGAGGCACGTCGCGCGTGTCCAGGACTTCGGTGACGACCGGAAGCCCCGTTTCCTTGCGCGCCAGCGCCAGCAGTTTTAGACCTTTTTCGCCCAGCCCCTGAAAAGAGCGGGGGTCGGTTCGCGGTTTATAGGCGCCGCCTCTTAGGGCCTGCGCCCCCGCCTTGGCCACGGCCCGGGCGGTTGTCAGCAGTTGATCTTCGGACTCCACCGCGCACGGCCCGGCGATAACAAACGGAATTTTAAAAGTTACCTGTTGCATTACCGGCAGGGTTTGATTAGCAGGCTTTATTATGCGGCTCAAACAAACGCAAGTGGAGTCTTTGGCCAAGCATATTTTCAAAGAGCTGGAGGGCCAAAAGCTGGCCATCT
>JACQMB010000126.1 GCA_016203765.1 Deltaproteobacteria bacterium | reverse complement strand
CAGCCGGTCCATGCCGCCCAGGACAAACAGCTCCATTTTCAAAAGGTGCGGATGACCGGCTTTGAATTTCCTCCCCTTTCCCTCCTCGATTCCCCTTCCGAAGACCGCCAGCCGGTCAGTGAATCGGTCTTAAAGAAAAACGCCCAGCTCCTCGAGGCCAAGCTGAAGGACTACGACGTGGAGGGGCGAGTCACCGAAATCCATCCCGGTCCGGTGGTAACGATGTATGAGTTTGAACCGGTCGCCGGCACCAAGGTCAACAAGATCGTCAATTTGGAAAGCGACCTTTCTTTGAGCATGGGGGGCAAATCGGTACGGGTGGTGCCGCACCTCCCCGGCAAAGCGGCCCTCGGCATTGAAATTCCCAATCATGAACGGGAGACCGTCCGCCTCAAGGAAATTTTGGAGTCCCCCTCCTTTCAAAAATCAAAATCGGCTTTGACCCTGGGTTTGGGAAAAGATATCGAAGGGCATCCGGTGGTCAGCGACCTGACCAGGATGCCCCATCTGCTGATCGCCGGGGCGACCGGCGCCGGAAAGAGCGTGGGACTGCACAGCATGATAACCAGCATGATTTACAAAAGCACGCCGGAGGATGTGCGGATGATCCTGGTCGATCCGAAACGGCTTGAGATGAATGTCTATGACGGGATCCCCCATCTCCTCCTGCCGGTGGTAACCGAGCCAAAGCAGGCGGTGGCGGCCCTGCGGTGGGCGGTGCGCGAGATGGAGCGGCGCTACCGGATCTTGGCCGACGCCGGCGCGCGCCATATCTCCGGCTACAACGAAAAAATCAAAAACGGCTCCATTGCCGTTGTCACCGAGGAGGAGGCCGAACAAAAGTTGCAGGAAAACAAGGAGGCCATTTGTCACACCGGCAAACTCCAATACATCGTGATTATCGTGGACGAACTGGCCGACATGATGATGGCGGCCTCGCGCGAATTCGAGGAGACGATCACCCGGCTCGCCCAGATGGCTCGCGCGGCCGGGATTCATCTGATTTTGGCCACCCAGCGCCCCAGCGTGGATGTGATCACCGGCCTCATCAAGGCCAATTTTCCGACCCGCATCTCCTACAAGGTCTCGGCCAAACACGACTCCCGAACCATCCTCGATCAAATCGGCGCCGAAACGCTTTTGGGGAACGGCGACATGCTCTTCATGCCCCCCAACGCCCCCAATCTGATCCGCATCCACGGCGCCCTGGTGACCGAATCGGAAATCGGCCGGGTGGTGGGACATTTGAAAGAACAGGCGGAGCCGGTTTATGACATGAGTTTGCTGGAAACCCCCGTGGGAGAGACCAACGGCCTGGGCGCCTTCGATGAAGAAGACAACCAACTCTACGATCAGGCGGTCCGTATCGTCTCCGAGGCCCGGCAGGCCTCCATCTCGATGATTCAGCGGCGGCTCAAGATCGGCTACAACCGCGCCGCCCGGATGATCGAAAAGATGGAGGCCGAAGGGGTGATTGGGCCCCAAGACGGCGCCAAGCCGAGGGAGGTGTTGGTGGGGAGCATGGAGACTTCGTGAAAAAGTTCTTGGTTCTTGGTTCTTGGTTCTTGGCTTTAAATCCCCTATTCGCTTCCGATTTCAACCAAAAAATAAACAAAATTGAAACGACCTACGCCACCCTCCCCGCCCTCCAGGCCGAATTTATTCAAAAAACCTACATCCCCCTTTTGGAAGAAACGATCACACGGCCGGGACGATTTTTTTATCAGAAAGGGGGAAAAATACGCATTGAGTACGCCGCAGACCCGATGACCCATTATGTCAGCGACGGCCGAACCCTCTGGGTGGTCCACCCCAAAGAAAAAAGAAAAGAGACGTACGCGCTTAAAGACTCCGGCCTCCCCGAGGAGGCGCTGAATTTTTTGACCGAATTGGGCGGGCTTCGAAACTATTTTAAAGTCGCAAAGGGCGAGGGGCAAAAAATTGTTTTAAAATCAAAAAAGAAATCGACGTACCAGCGGCTCGATTGCGTTTTTAACAAGAATTATCTTCTAGAAGATTTGACCATTCATTCACGGTCGGGCAACACCTCCCGCTATCACTTCTTCAATATCAAAACCCCCCAATCACTCCCCGCCAAACTCTTTGGGCCTTAGGTTTTGAGGGTTAACTCGCCCAGCCGCACCAGGTGGTCGCTGATCCGGCGCAGGTTGACCAGCACGTCCAGGTGAAGGGAGCTGGTCTCCACCGACTCCGGCTTTTTTTCGTGGAGTCTTTGGATATGCTTGATCCGAAACTCCTGCTGGAGTTCTTTGAAATGCCAGGCCTGGTGTTTGATTTTCAAAACCAATTCTTCACTGGGTGAGGTGAAGGCGGCGAGGGCGGTTTCAAAATTTTCCACGCCGACCCGGTGAAGTTTCTGGATGTCCTCCCACCCCTCTTTGGAAAAGACCCTGCCGGTCTTGATCTTTTTTTGGGCAAGGCGTCCCAATTCCTTTGAAAGGATATCGCCGATCCCCTCCAAATCGTCTCCCACGCCCAACAGGGCCATCTCCTGGGCGAGCTGTTGTTCGGT
>JACQMB010000019.1 GCA_016203765.1 Deltaproteobacteria bacterium | reverse complement strand
TGGCCTCTTGTGAGGTGACCGTAATCATAACAACATATTATAAAAATTAAGGTCTTAACTCAAGGACTTAACACCAGAACCTACTTTTTGGTCTCTCCCAATGCCTGATAGGCCAGCGCCGCTCCTTTTATACCATCAAAGAAGTTGGTGAGCGAGATTTTTTCGTTGGGCGAGTGAAGGCGGTCGTCGGGAAGGCCCAGTCCGATCAAAATGATGGGAACCTTGAGAACCTCAAAGAAGGCCTCGCAAACAGGAATCGAGGCCCCCTCGCGGGTGAAGACTATTTTTTTACCAAAGCCTTCTTCATAGGCCCCGGCCACTTTTCGCAAATAGGGATGATGGCGATCGATTGCAACCGCCTTTCCCCCCTTGAAACATTCCGCCGAAACAGAAACACCCCGGGGACAAAGCGATTGAAGATATTCTCCAAACTGCTTTTCAATTTTTTTGGGGTCTTGATGCGGCACCAGGCGCATGCTGACTTTTGCGAACGCCTCGGCCGGTATGATTGTCTTGGCTCCCACGCCCTGATAGCCGCCCCAGATACCGCAAATATCGAGGGTAGGACGGGTCCAGTTGTGCTCGACGGGACCAAACCCCTCTTCCGAAACCAGATCGGACGCCCCGGTTTCTTTGAGCAAGGCTTTTGGATTAAAGGGAATGTTTTGGATATTCTTTCGCTCCTCCGGCGTTATCGTTTCAACATCGTCATAAAAACCGGGGATCAGGATTTTTTCCTTTTCATTTTTAAGTTTGGCCAGCATCCAGCTCAACGCCTGGGCCGGGTTGCGAATCATCCCGCCAAAAAGACCGGAATGAAGATCATGCGAAGGTCCTCTCACCTTCACTTCAAAATAAGCCAGCCCCTTTAAGGCATAGGCGATGGAGGGACGATCAAAATCAAACCAGGGCATGTCCGAAATCAAAACGGCGTCGCAGGCAAAAATCTTCGAATTGCTTGCAACGAACTCGCTGATGGAGACGGAACCGATCTCTTCTTCTCCCTCCAAAACGACCTTGATGTTGATGGGAAGTTTGCCGATTGTTTTGAGCCAGGCCTCGATGGCGCAGAGATGAGAAAAATGCTGGCCCTTGTTGTCGGTGGTGCCACGGCCGTAAAGATTGCCATTCCGAACGGTCGGCTCAAAAGGGGGCGTTTTCCACTGGTCGAGCGGGTCGGGGGGCTGGACGTCGTAATGACCGTAGATCAGGAGGGTTGGCTTCTGTTTTGCGTGGAGCCAGTCGCCATAAACCAGTGGATTTCCTTTGGTTTCCAAAAGCCGGACATTTTTGAGGCCGACCTCTTTAAATTTTTGGGCCTCTAGCTCGGCACATTTCAAAATATCCTTCTTGTGGGCCGGCTGGCTCGAAACACTCTCAACCCGGATTAATTCCTTTAATCCCCCTAAAAAAGAATCATTGTTTTTATCAATAAAATCAAAGACTTGGTGATTCATCATAGGGTGCGGGACACTATATGGTAATTTTTTGATTTTTCAAGCAACTTTTCTGGTCTATAAGCCGATAACTATTAAGGAGGCAGTATGTCTTTTTTGGGACCCGTTTCCTATGGCGTTTTTGGCGATCCTGATGTGAGGCTGGGGTGGGGGGCGACCCCCTATCTTTCCGCTCCTTCCTACATTCCTTCCTATACTTACCCCTATTCCTACTTTAGCCCCTCAATCGGCGGACGTTACTTTTATGGAAGTTATTTCAGTCCGACCTTTGGCGGCGTTTCGTATAGCCCCTGGTATCCCGGCAGTTACCATTATGATGTCATGGACGCGGGGGCGCGTCTTTTGGGCTGGGGCAACATCATCGAAGCCGACCCGTTTTATCGGGCCTGGTATCGGCCTTTTTTCTTCCCGCCTCTGTACATTCCGCCGCCGGTTTGGCCGTCTTGGCCCAGCTATCAATCGCCCTCTTATAGCGCGGCCCCGACAGCATCGGCTCCGGTGAGTCGTGCGAGCGGCGGGCAAAGTACTGACCGATCCGCGTCATCGGATACACAACAGGCCCTGATGGAAGCGGCCGATAAATTGGAAAAACGGGAAGAAGAATTTCGGAAGGAAGTAAAACAGGAAAAAGAGCGCCTTGAAAATCTGGCAAAAGAAAGGGAAGAGGATGTGGAACAAAGAAGAAGGGCGGTCGAAAGGGGGATTCAACGGCAAGTGAGGAGGTTGCAGGGCGGGACCCAATCGCCGGCGCCCGGTTCAGCCCCCACACCTGGTGGAGATTCCGAAGGATCCTCACCCGACAGATTACCCGGAAGATAGTTATCGAAAGGAAAAGACAAGTTTTATGTTGAGTGCTGGAGAAATCAAAGGACCGACCGGGAATGTTTTTGAAGATGCCATGAAACTTCCCGAAAAACTAGCGGACAACCTTCGCCATCAGTCAATATCCGACCTCCCCGTTGTTGACTGCGAAGGATGCCCAACCGTCCGCGACGAATATTTGACCAATGTGCATGAGCCCCGGTTCTTTGAGTATCCCCAAGGGGGCACCTATGTTCAATATTTCAAGCCGGGCGAATACGAACGACGGAAAAAAGAAGCAGAGGAGGTTATTAAAAACCCCAATGCCACGGCTGAAGCGTGGGAAAAGGCGGCATCCATCTTAAGCATGTTCGGTTTCCCCGCTGATCCCAAAGAGGCCAACGCCCTTTTGCGACGGATGCAATCGAGCCCTGATCTCTTTACCTTTGTCGATTTGGAAATAAGTGTTGAAATTACATCGGACGGAGAAGCCAAGCAAGTTACGAGGCAAAAGGAAAAACCGCTTCAAATCGGGCGTTCCGAAGACGGGAAAAGAGTTTGGGTCTTCGAAAAAAACCTGGTTTTGGAAAAACCGTGTCAGGGCAACAAACCGCTCCTGTTCAACACCCTCCGCGGCGTCCATTTGACGGACTTGGATATCCTCCGCTTGACAACGCTTTTGCAGGCACACGAAAACGACTTTTGCGTCGACAACGGTTCAAACGGACAAAGGACGCTCGCCGTCGCGAAGGATTATTCGGTTGAAGATATCGATGACAGGTTTGTCCCCCTGATCGCGGGATCGAAATTCTTTGCAGGGAGGGCCGGGGAAATCGCCGCCGCCCTGGAAAAATCTTTCGAAAAGGAGCGCACCCAAAAGAGGCTGCAGGAAAGCCAGGAGGGTGCGTGGTGGAAGGGACCGCTGATCGGTGTTCTTGCTGGTTCACCCATTGCCCTTGCGACACTTGGTTTGTTCATCAAAATGTACCAGATGCAGAAAAAAGCGATGGAAGGCAAGGCGGATGTCGATGTCAATGAATTTATCAAGGATGTCACCGAAAAATTGAAGACTGAAAAACCAAAGATTGTGGTTGTCCCGGAAGTGGAAGAGATCGTCAATAAGGTGCGGGCCGCCATGGATTCCAAACATCCCCATATCATTTTGGCCGGACGCTCCGGCAGCGGCAAGGATTTGATCGCCAGATATCTCCAGTGGCTTTTTTTAAACGATCAGATTCCCTTAAGACGAAACAAGACACCCAAAAAGGCCGGTAGTATCGATGCAACCGGAATGGCTTCCACCGGAGGTCTGTTCAAAGGGATGGCGGCAAAAGTGGCTAACGCCTTGAACAAGGTATGGCTGGGCAAGCCGGGCATCTACCATGCGCAGGAAATACAAAACTGGCTGACCATTGTTGAATCCTCCGGATATGGTCCCGGCTCCACCTCGACCAACGCCTTTCGAATGGTTCTTCACACTTTGGAGACAGACAATCCCGATTTTACGGTTATCGGAACCACCTCTGAAATCGAAAAAATCACGGCGGCGGTCAATGACATCGAAAGACGAATGGGAAAAATCATCCGAATCCCTGATTTCAGCCCCGAATCATTGAGAGCCATACTGGATGCCATCACTGCCGAAACACTCCAAGTGTACGGAATAACCTTGGCGGACATTGATTTGTCTTCAAAAATTATCGCCGCGACCAAGTTTTTGGAGCAAAGTCCAAACTCTGGCGTGGTCAATTTACTCGACGAAATTTGCAGAGAGGCCGAACAAAAAGGTCAAACGAGCGTCACCGCCGATGATGTCGCCCGGATGGTACAGGAGAAGGCGGCCGTTCTTAACATTTCGCTTTCGGAAAACGCGGCCAGAAAGGCGCTCGATTTTATTGAAAAATATCCATCTATCGAACCCGACCGCGCCCGGATTGCCGCCCAGCTCATTGAATACGGCAAAAATCCCGAGCTGGTTTTTGCACAGGATCACGAACTGCAAATGGCCCTAGAAGAGGGACAAAGAGAAATGGCGCGGAGAAGCAACGGGGGATCCAAAAAACCTCCCGGGGGCACGCCGCCGGCGGCGCCGAGAGGAGGCGACGGAGGCCCGTCGGGTCCGGCCGGTGCCGGTCCAACGGGTGAAGGCCAGTCCGCCCGGCCGGCGGGAGACGGCGAACATGACTCCAACGCGAATCGCACGCGGATCGTGGTGGAACCGGAGCGGCCTCGTTTCGGCGAAATTTTTGAAATCTCCCGCGGGCTTAAAGGTTTTGGTCTCCTCGTGGCTCCCTTTATCGGCCTTGATCTGGCTGAACACGAGGGGCTGATCACGCCGGATCAAAAGACGGGGTTCATCGCAACACTGATGGCGGGATTGACCTATCTTGACCGGATGACCCCGGCTCATCTGCTGTTGCTTTACTCCCCCTTCGAATTGGGGCGAATGGGAACCGAGGCCGGATTGGAAGCGACCGGCGTTGAAAAGGGAAGCCGGACTCATAAAGTCGGCGGAACGGTAGGCGCCTTTGCCGCGGCCGAAGGTTTTGTAATGGCGGTCGGAAAAGGGGCCGGCGCCCAAACACTGAAAGAGGCACACAGCCTGGGAAGAAAAGTGATGCACGATGCCGCGACTACAGGAATTCGCAATATCGCGACCGGACTCAATACGGTTTTTGCCCAAGCGGCGCAAATCGGCCGTCAGGCCGTGCAATTTGGCCGTCAGGTCGTACAAACGGCCCGGCAGATCGCGCCGGCCGGACCTATGATGATCGCCCCGGCCGTGGCGGCCCTCAAAGGCGGGGCTGTTGTTGCCGCGGCCTCCACGGCGGTTGTTGCCGGCGCCGTCGGCGCGGCGGGACTCGGCGCCGCCTACCTCACTTATCGCTCCGGTGTTGGCGAAGGGATTGCCGACAAAACCTCCAACCGGTGGATTGAAAAGAAAATTTACGACTGGTTCCTCGACTAATTGTTAACCGCAAATTGGGTTGATTAAAAATGTCGGCGTACTATAGGGACGGCGTGCCGAAGCAGAAATCAAATCCACCCAAATCGAACGGTCTCACCAAGGAATTTTTCGTTCAGGAAGTGAGAAATTTAGAGGTCCGATTTGACGCAAAGTTAGATCGCCAAAGAAACCTCCTCGAGGCCAAAATGGATTTTCACAGAAAAGACGCCAAAGAACAGATCACGGCGGTTGAAACCGGCGTGCATAAAAGAATGGACGGGGTTGAAAAGAGAATGGTTACAGTGGAATTAAAACAAGATGCACTTCTCGACAATGTAAAATTTATTCGGGAGGACATAAAAGAAATCAAGACGGATCTAAAGACCGCCGTCACCCAAAATTAAAACCGTTACCCCTTAATCACCCCCAGGGGACAAAGCATCGCCGCTTTTTTGGACAGGCCCGCGCCGGCATCTCAATGGGCCGTCCGGCCCTTGTTGAAATATTACCCTTGACTAATTATTACTCATAACTTATACTCTTCCGGTGCCCGTTAAGTTTTATTTAACGAGTTCCGGCCGTAGTCCCGTTGAAGAATTTATGCAGGGCCAATCTTTGGAAATTAGAACGGCTTTTGTGGATGCCGTCACTTTGTTAGCCGGCGGCCAAAGGCTTGCCATGCCCGTTAGCCGAAACCTAGCGAACGTTCAAGCAGGACTCCACGAATTAAGGCTAAAAGACCGGGCAGGGCAGATAAGGGTTTTTTATTATATTAAAAGAGGAGATGCAATTTACGTGCTTCATGCTTTCAAAAAAAAGAGCCAAGGACTTCCACAAAGGGAGATAGCCGTGGCCTTGAAACGTCTCCGGGAGGTGTAAGATGGCTTGGAAAGAAATGTCGGTCGAAGAGGTTGCGGAATCCTTGGGCGTGGATGTCGCCGAGGTGAAAGAGAAACAAAACCTCATTCAACAAATCGTTAAATTACGAAAGGCAAGGAAAATTTCCCAATCGGCTTTGGCAAAAATGCTTGGAGTGACCCAGAGCCGGATTGCCCAAATTGAATCCGGTATTGGTACCGCTTACGTCACATTTGATGTGCTCTTGAATATCTTACTGGTCCTCGGTTATAAATTCAGAATCATACTCAAAAAAGCGGCCTAGGGCTACCCCTTTATCACCCCCAACGGACAAAGCATCGCGACTTTTCTGGATAGCCCCGCGCCGGCGACCACGTCGACCACGTTCATCACGTCTTTGTAGGCCTCTGGAACTTCCTCAACCACCGTCGCGCGGGAGGCGCCGCGAACAACAATGCCGCGATCGGCCAGTTCTTTTTCAATGTTGCGGCCCCGGCAAGCCCTGGCGGCGGCATGACGGCTCATCATCCTTCCCGCCCCGTGGCAGGAACTGCCGAAAGTCTCTTTCATGGAGCCGGGCTGGCCGATCAGAACAAACGAATAGCGCCCCATGTCGCCCGGAATCATCACCGGCTGGCCCAGATCGCGGTAGGCCTCCGGCAATTCGGGATGACCCTTGGGATAGGCGCGGGTCGCCCCCTTGCGATGCACACAAAGACGGCGTTTTTTCCCTTCGATAATATGCTCCTCCCACTTGGCGATGTTGTGGCAGACGTCGTAGACGGGATGGATTCCCAGTTTTTCATAACCGGCGCCGAACATTTGTTCAAAGACCTCGCGCACCCATTGCGTAATCATTTGACGATT